>CAIPWG010000358.1 GCA_903868655.1 uncultured Sphingomonadales bacterium | reverse complement strand
GTGGTGCGCAAGATCGATCTGGGAACGCCCGGATCCTATTTCTACGCGCCAGTATGGTCGCCGGATTCAAAACGTATCGTGTTTCACGATAAGCGGCTCAACCTGTGGCTGGTCGATCTGACGGCGCCTGCGGCAAAGCCCGTGCGGATTGCCACAGACCGCTATGACAGCCCTGATTTCAACTTCGATCCGGCCTGGTCGCCCGATAGCCGGTTTCTTGCTTACGCAGTGCAGGGCACCAATCACCTGCACACGATCATGATCCATGCGATCGAGACCGGCACTGCGCGCGCGCTGACCGACGGGATGAGCGATGCGGTTTCGCCGCGCTTCGATGCAGGTGGCGACGTGCTCTATTTCATTGCCAACACCAGCCGTGGTCTTGGTGCTGGCTGGCTCGACATGTCGAGCCTGGGCCGGGCCACCGATGGCGCGGTTTATGCGGCCGTGCTGCGCAAGGATGGCATCGCACCCACCGCGCCGCAAAGCGATGAAGAAGGTGATGCCGACAAGGACAAGCCGGACGCGGACAAGGACAAGAAAGCCGCCGGCAAGAAGGACAAGACCCCGCCGGCCGTCAAATCGGTGCAGATCGATTTTGACGGGCTGGATCAGCGGATAGTCACGTTGGGCCTGCCCGTTGCGCATTATGTGTCGCTATTTCCCGCCGAAGCTGGCGCCGTGCTGGCCGTCAGTGGAGCGGTGGTGGCCACCGACCACGACATGACCGACGGCAGCGAAGGACCCGCTCCGGTCACTGTCGTGCGCTATGACGCAAAGGCGCGCAAACCCGTTACGCTGATCGAAGGTGCGGACCAGGATTCGCTGTCGCTGTCAGCCGACGGCAAGAAGATCCTCTATGCGAAAAAGGCCGAGCTGTTCATTGCCGGTACCGAAGCGCCGGCAAAACCCGGCCCGGATGCGGTGAAATTTGCGGCCGCGATCGGCATCGATCCGATGGCGGAATGGCGGCAGATGTACCATGAAGTCTGGCGCATCGAGCGGGATTTTCTGTATGATCGCAAGACCCACGGGCTCGACCTGGCGCACGCGGAAAAACTGTACGAACCGTTTCTGGCGGGCCTGGGCAGCCGTGCCGAACTCAACGCGCTGTTTGCCGAAATGACCGGCCACCTGGGGGTGGGACATACATTCGTCAACGGCGGAGAGGGGCCGAAACAGGCCACGGTCCCGGTTGGGCTGCTCGGTGCCGATTTCGAACTGGTCAATGGGCACTATCGTTTTCGCACTGTGCTGAAGGGCGAAAACTGGAACCCCGGGCTGCATGCACCGCTGACCCAGCCGGGCGCCGAAGTCCATGTTGGCGAATACCTTTTGGCGATCAACGGCCGGCCGGTCGATATGTCAGCCGAAGTTTACAAAGGGTTCGAAGGGCTGGCTGGTAAACAGACCGTGCTGACCGTTGGGCCCAACCCCGATGGGGCAGGATCGCGCGACGTGAAAGTCGTGCCGGCGGCGCAGGACATTCCGCTGCGGCTGCGCACCTGGATGGAGGACAACCGGCGCCTGGTCGACCGGCTGTCGGGCGGAAAACTGGGCTATGTCTATCTGCCCGATACTGCAGCAGGCGGCTTTGCCAATTTCAACCGCTATTACTTTGCGCAAGTCGGCAAGCAGGGAATGATCCTCGATGAACGCTTCAACCATGGCGGAGATATTGCCGATTTCATAGTCGATCAGTTGAAGCGCACCCCGCAGATGGTCAACTCCACGCGCGAGGGCGAACCGGTGGTCGAACCTGCGCAAGCGATTTTCGGGCCCAAAGTGATGATCATCAACCAGATGTCGGGATCGGGCGGCGATGCCTTGCCATGGCTGTTCCACAAGGCAGGCGTGGGCACGCTGGTCGGCACGCGCACCTGGGGAGGGCTGGTCGGCATCGGCGGTTATCCGGCGCTGATCGATGGTGGCAGTGTAACCGCACCGCGCTGGGCGATCTATGGCACGAAAGGCGAATGGGAAGTCGAAAATATCGGCATCGCGCCCGATGTCGCGGTAGAACAGGACCCGGCACAGCAACGTCTGGGGCACGATCCACAGCTGGAGATGGCGATCCGGGTGGCCATGGACGCGCTGGCCAAAGCTCCGCCGCCGACATTCGTGCAACCGCCCGCGCCCGATCGCAAACCGGTACTGCCTGACCGCGTGGATTGACGCCAAGCCGCATTGGAGTACCGCCTGAAAGCGTGGCGATGGTGGGCCCGGCAGGATTTGAACCCGCGACCTAGCCGTTATGAGCGGCCAGCTCTAACCACTGAGCTACAGGCCCACGCTGCGGTTTTGCCTAAAGCCGTGTGTTGTGCTTGGCAAGCCGTGCGTCAGCCTGGATTGGCTGCAGCACTCGCGGCGGCGGTGATGGCGGACAGGCGGGCCGGACGCACCCCGCGCGCGTGCAGATGCGCAAACACGGCGCGCCACCAGTCATACAGGCGGTCCAGATCTTGCGCGTCGTTGACATATGGGGTGTTTCCGGGCGCCAGCGATGGGCTGTGGAACGAAAGCGTAAGCACGGGCAAATTGTCTGCCAGCGCGGCGTCGATCGCTCGCCGCGCTTCACGGATCGTGGTGCCTTCGGGTGTCAGCGGCACGCGTTCGAGCAAGCCCAGCCGGGCGAACACGCCTGGCAGACGCGGCACACGCAACAGCGCGTGGTACAGACGATCACCAAAACGTCGGAGCAGACCGCAATAGACCGTGGTCAGTGGCAATTCGAACAGGCCAGCGGCGCGGTCGATCCACCAGGGCGACGCCGGGTGGTCGCGGAAATTGGGCCCCCCGGCATGGCTGTAATCAAACCGGGGGCGGACCGAACTGTCGATGCTGATCCCGCCGTCGGCAAGGATCCGCGCGGTGTGGGCCCCCACGCCATAGCGGCCTGCGCGGTATATCAGGGCTGGTTGGCGAAAGGTGGTTTCAAGCTGGCGGCGCAGAGTGTCAAATTTTGCGCGTTCGAGCGGCGCGGGCAAGTTGCCGGCATAACTGTTGTGGGTATTGGTCACTTCATCATGCGGAGGGTTGACCCATGGGTGCAGCTGTACGCCGATTTCGGCGCGCCCGCTGGCCACTGCCGGGCCCAACAGGTCAACAATCCGTGGATCGCACGCCACCGGATAGTCGATCAGGTAAACCGGTGCGATCCCCAGATTTTCGCAGAAATCCTGAAACTGTGCCAGCGCGGCCAAATGTGTCAGGCCATGGCCAAACCGGTCAAATGGCTTGGTCCAGTCGAATTCCTCTTCGGTGTCGACAGTCACGACAAAACGCGGCCCGAAGCCTTGTGTGAAAACGACGAAGTCAGCGGGTTCCGGTAACTCGCGGATATCCGGGTCACGCCTTGCGCTGGTCAACACGTTCCCCTTTCGCGCAGATGCCAACAGTGTCGGAATGTCTGCACAAATATCAAGTCTTGCACGTTCATGCTGGCTAAGAAGCAGCAAGCGTGCGGTCAAGGGCCACGGGCCGCGCCAGTGGCAAAGCCATGACGAGTGCCGGTAGTTCGGATTGCGCTGGCCGATCGAGTCGCCCACCCAGCGCGGCGATTTCCGCCAGCACCAGTCGCAACGAAAACCCGTGGCCGAGCATGTCCATCCCATTGCCGGTGCGGCCCGGATCGGGCGAAAACAGCGCCTCCGCATCGCGCTGCGCAAGGGCCGAGGGCAAAGTGAGTGTAAACCGTGCCTGGCCTTGCGTGGCGTCGCTTGCCAGCGACAGATTGACGCGTTCGCCTGGTGCGGCGGCACCGATCACGGTCGACAACAGCCGCCAGATCATCCGCTCAGCCTCGACCGGGTCGAGCGCGACCGGCATCGGATCGACAGGTGCTGCCCAGTGCAGCGTTATTCCGCGCGGGGTCACCAGTGGTTCGAGTTGGGCGACCAATCGCGTCATGATGGCTGCCAGATCGACTTGGCCGGGATCGATCTGCACGTGCCCGGATTCGAGCCGGATCAACCGCTCGACGTCTTCAAATCCGGCCAGCATCCGGGCGGCGTCTGCTGCGATCGAGGCGGCGAGGCTGCGATACTGATGGGGCGCCGGGCCCAGCATCTGCTGCTGGATCAGTTCGGCAAAGCCCTGGATGGCATTGATTGGCGTGCGCAGCTCATGCAGAAGTTGCTGCAAAATCTCGCCGTCGCCGATGTCCGCAGTGCGGGTCGAACCATCAGCGGTGAGCTGCGGTGGCCGGCGCAGGCGCGCGCGATAGCCGATATATTGCCCACCATCGTCACCAAAGCGCGGCACGGCATCGATGCGCCAGTTCCCGCTGATGCGTGGCGCACCGTCCAGCATGAGTGCGCCGGCAACAATCGGTTGGCGGGCGCGGAAGGCCTGCAGCGTCGCCGGGTCAACCGAAGCGGCCGCTGCCGCAGATGCCATGGCGAACGGCATGTGGCCGACCAGCAGTGCCTGATCAACCCCGTCAGCCGCGACGATCGTACCGCTGGCATCGATGTCAATATCGACAGCCGCGGCCGGAATGTCCGTGCTGACATCTTCGGCGAATGGCAAGCTGGTCTGGCCTGGGTCGTTGCGGGTTTCTTCCTGCCGATTGCGGCGAAAGGCCTCTATCCGGCGGACGATTGCGCCAACGCCTTCACGCGCGGGTTCGCTGGCCGGTGCCGCAGGGATCGCGGCTTCGGCGGCAGGGCGATGCGTATCAAGCTGCACCAGATTGCTTGTCGCAGCCACAGGCTCGGAAGCGAGCGGCACGGGTGCGGTGAGCACGAAATCATCAATACCCAAACGTTCGAGCAATGCCGTGACCACAGGTGACAGGTCGCGGCGATGGCGCAACGCGCCGCGCGCATGGATCGGCAAGGCAGGGACCAATTGTGCCCATTGCCCATCATCAAGCTGCGCGCGCTCGATCGTGGCAAACGCGGTGCGCGGGCCACACGTTACCAGATGGGCGATCAGCCGGGGCGAACGCAAAGTGCACAAGCCGACGAGCACAGCCGATGCGCCATCCCCCAATGCAGCGTGCAGGCTGTCGAGACGGTCGAGTGCTTGATCCTGATGGTCGGCCCATTGCGCGTCGGGCATGCGGCCAAGAATGTCGATCAACTGACGCAATTGCGTGTTAAGGCCCGCCCGGCCGGCAGCGTGCGTCTGCAACACTGTATCAAGGCGGTCATCAACGATCATTCATGCTCCGCTTAACCGGCCTGCTGGCCTTGTCATCTGATTCGTCAGTCTGGGTGTGCTCGCGCAAACCCGGCATTAACGGCAAGACCTTGCCTGTCGGTTCACACGCGTGCAGCCGATTTTGAGTCAGGGAAATCCGATCGCTCGCACCCCTAACAAAATGCGCAGGGCTGGAAAGGGCTACGTTGATTGCGTTGCAATGTGGGACGATTGCGCTAAGGAATAAGAATATTATAGAACGACAAGGTCTTGAGAGGCGAATCTTGCTAGCCGACGATCCTGGTGGCACAGGATGGCGGGGCAACCGGCACAGTTTGGCGCTCTTGCCCTTGCACAAGAAGACCTGATGGCAACGAGGATCATGGCGACACTGGATTCAATTGACCGCCGGCTGCTTGCCGAGCTGCAAGCCGAAGGACGCGTTACCAATGTCGAACTGGCCCAACGGGTCGGCCTGACCGCACCGCCATGTCTGCGCCGGGTGCGTGCACTGGAAGAGGCCGGGGTGATTCGGGGCTATCACGCCGATCTCGATCCCTCGAAACTGGGCTTTTCGATTACGGTGTTTGCGCTGGTCAGCCTGAAAAGTCAGGCCGAAGAATCATTGCGCCAGTTTGAGGAACATATGCGCGGCCTCGCCGAAGTGCGCGAATGTCACATGCTGAATGGCGAGATTGATTTCATATTGAAAATCGTCTCACGCGATTTGCAGAGCTTTCAGGAGTTCCTGACCAGCAGACTGACGCCGGCGCCCAATGTGGCGAGCGTCAAAACCTCGTTAACGATCCGCACCGCCAAGCAACAGCCGGGTGTGCCGCTGGAAGTGGACGAAGAGGGCTGATCGCCAGTCGGAGACATTCGACAGGGATTCGCTGGCGTAAGGGCAAAGCCGGCATAAGTACAACCCCGGATCAAGCTCGGAGTTGCGCCTGAAATGATTGCGCGCGCTATCGGGTTTGCGCCTGCTCGTGATGGCGGATGACTTCTTCGATAATAAATCGCAGGAATTT
>CAIPWG010000357.1 GCA_903868655.1 uncultured Sphingomonadales bacterium | reverse complement strand
TATCCGCACTGTCGTGGACGCGCAGCCCTAGCCCGGGCTGGCCCGCCAAGGCATAAATCGCTGCCGCCACATCGTGCGCGTGGACCGAACGGTAGGCGGCCCAACGCCCGTGCAACAAGACGTCGATGAACGGCGACACCAGTTGCCCGAACCGTTCGGCCCGCCGCAAAGGGCCTTTGCGAGGCCCGCGCAGCAGGCCCGGCCGCACGACATCAAGCCGTTCAAAATTGAGAGTTTTGACCATCACTTCGGTCTCGCCTTTGACCGAAAGGTAGAAATTGCGTGACCCCGCGTCTGCACCAGCGGACGAAATCAGGATCAATTGCCGAGTGCCCGCGACGCGCGCCGCACGCGCTACATGTTCTACGAGATCGCGACCCACTGCACGAAACGCAGATCGATCACCGCTTTGCGCGGCCAGCGTTGTGCCAAGCGCAATCACCACGATATCGGGACGCACTCGCGCGATGGCCGAGGGCCAATCGGCAGGATCGGCGATCAGCATTTCCAATTGCGCGCCCGAAGGTATCACCGCCTCGCGCCGCGCCAGTGCGGCGACATCCACCTCAGGATGCCGGGGTGTCGCAGCGATCACCGCGCTCCCGACCAATCCTGTGGCGCCAAACAACAGCAGCGTTGAGCGTGCGGCCTTAGACATTGCGCAAACCCGCGGGTGCCTCACCAGTCAGACGCGCGAACTGGTCAATCGCAAATCGATCGGTCATTCCGGCAATATAATCGGCGATCACGCGTGCGCGCTTCGGGTTATCCTGCGGCAAACGGTCGCGCCAACCTTGGGGCAACAAGCCCGGGTCGTCGGAATAGGCAGCAAACAAGTGCGCAATGACATTGCGTGCAACATCGGCTGTAGCCACTTGTTCGGGATGCAAATAGAGCCGGGCATACATAAACTGTTTCAGCACGCGCTCTTCGCCACGCATGGCTGGCGAGAAACCGCATAGCGTCTGCCCGGCGCAACGCACCGCTTCGACATCACTTATGCCATTTGCCGTAATACGGCTGCGGGTCTCGATCAGCACATCGTTGACCATCCGGCCGATTTGACCACGCACCATTTCGCGCAACAGCCGATCACGCGGAGCGCGCGGAAACCGCGCCTCGATCGCATACCATTGTTCGGCGAGCGAAGGCAGTTCCAACAGATGATCGAGCGTCAGAAATCCGGCACGCAAACCGTCGTCGATGTCGTGATTGTCATAGGCTATATCATCGGAAATCGCCGCCACTTGCGCTTCGAGCGAGGCATGGCTGCCCAGATCAAGCGAAAAAGCGGCATCGAGTTCGGCCAATGCCCAAGGCGCGTTGGATACCGGACCATTGTGCTTTGCCAGCCCTTCCAGCATGTCCCAGCTAAGGTTCAGCCCGTCGTGTTCGACATAAGGGCTCTCCAGCCGCATCAGCACACGCAACGTGTTGGCGTTGTGATCAAACCCGCCGTGATCCGCGAGCGCTGCCTGCAGCGCGGCTTCGCCGGCGTGGCCAAACGGAGGATGACCAATGTCATGGGCCAGACACAGCGCCTCGGTCAGATCTTCGTCCAAGCCCAGAGCACGCGCCATAACCCGACCGATCTGCGCCACTTCCAGACTGTGGGTCAGGCGGACCCGATAATGGTCGCCATCGGGCGCAACAAACACCTGCGTCTTGTGGCGCAGGCGTCGAAATGCAATCGAATGGATGATCCGGTCGCGATCGCGCTGAAACGCGCTACGCGGTCCACGCGCCGAGCCCTGTTCCAAACCGAATTCACGCCCGCGCGACCTGTCCGGGTCGCTGGCATAAGGAGCCCTGGAAAACATCAAAAAATCAGTGCGCCAGCGCCTTGATGATGTCTTCGACCATCTTTTTCGCGTCGGCCAGCAGCATCATTGTCTGGTCCATGTAAAACACATCGTTGTCGACGCCTGCATAGCCGACCCCGCCCATTGATCGCTTCACGAAAAAGATTGTCTTGGCTTTGTCGACGTCAAACACCGGCATTCCGTAAATCGGCGAAGATTTGTCAGTTTTGGCGGCCGGATTGACGACATCGTTGGCGCCGATGATAAACGCGACATCGGCCTGAGCAAATTCGCCATTGATGTCTTCGAGTTCGAACACTTCATCGTAAGGCACATTGGCTTCGGCCAACAGCACGTTCATGTGCCCGGGCATGCGTCCTGCCACCGGGTGGATCGCGTATTTCACACTCACCCCCTGGGCTTTCAACTGGTCACCCATTTCGCGCAGCACGTGCTGCGCCTGGCTGACCGCCATGCCATAGCCCGGGATGATGATAACGCTTTCAGCCTCTTTCATGATGTAGGCCGCGTCTTCGGCGCTGCCGCGTTTCCATGGACGCTGTTCTTTGGCCGGGCCGCCGGTGGCGGCTGCCTCGGCACCAAACCCGCCGGCAATGACCGACAAAAACCCGCGGTTCATCGCCTTGCACATGATATACGAAAGGATCGCGCCCGATGATCCGACCAGCGCGCCGGTGATGATCATGGCAGTGTTTTGCAACGTAAACCCCATCGCGGCGGCTGCCCAGCCCGAATAGGAATTGAGCATCGAGACCACCACCGGCATGTCTGCCCCGCCGATCGGGATGATCAGCAGAAAACCAATGGCAAACGACAGCGCCGTGATCGCGGCGATCACCCACAACGACTGGTCCTGCGTAAACCAGCCCACCAGACCAATGATCAGGGCAAGCTTGGTGATATTGATCAGATGACGCGCGGGCAGCAGGATCGGTGATCCGCTCATCTTGCCCGCCAGCTTCAGAAACGCGATAACCGATCCGGAAAAGG
>CAIPWG010000356.1 GCA_903868655.1 uncultured Sphingomonadales bacterium | reverse complement strand
GCCATTCGGACCCTTCCGCATCGATGTCGCCAAGGCCTTGACTTATGTCTACGGCGACACTCGCAAAACCTTCAGCTTTAACGTGGGAACCCAGTTCTGATGAAACTTCGTCTTGTCTCTGCCGCGCTCTTCGCGGGTCTTTCGCTTGTTGCCGCGCCTGCCGTGTTCGCGCAGACCGCTGGTGGCGTGGTTGCCAATGGCGTGGCCGTTGCCAATCGTGACTTTATCGTCGGTTCGTCGAATGCCTTCAAGAATGGCATGGTGCAGATGCAGACGACTTACAAAGCGCAGTTTGATCAGGTGAAGGCGCGTCGTGCGGCGATTCGCGCGCAGATCAAGCCGTTGGCTGACAAGTTCATTGCCGACCGCAAGGCGCCGAATCCGGTGACTGCCACGTTGCAGGCCGAATATGCCCAGATCCAGCAGATCCAACAGCAGGGTCAGCAGGAATTGGAGCAGCTGATCGAGCCGGTGAATCTGGCCAAGCAATATGTGCTTGAACAGATTCTGGCGAAGCTGGATGACGCAACCCAGGCCGCGATGACCAAGCGCAAGGTTACGCTGGTGCTCGACGCACAGAGCGTGCTGAAGCGCGACACATCCTACAGCCTTGATCAGGACGTGATCGACCAGCTCAACCTGATCATCCCGCAAGTCAGCGTAACCCCGCCAGCCGGTTGGTTGCCGCGTCAGCAGCGCGAGCAGCAGGCACAGGAACAGGCTGCCGCCGCCGCTGAAGCCGCTGAAGATGCAGCTGCGGCGCCCGCCGCAGCCAAGAAGCAGCCGCAGGGCCGCTAAGTCCTGACATCGGCTGATAACGCTATGGACGAGACAGATCAGACGCCAGCGGCAGTGCCGCTGGCGTTCGATATCACCGGGGTGATGGCGGCACTGCCGCATCGTTATCCTTTGCTGCTGGTTGACCGTGTGGTCGAACTCATCGCGGGCGAGCGCATCCATGCGATCAAAGCGGTGAGCATGAACGAGCAGTTTTTCCAGGGCCATTTCCCTGGTCGCCCGATCATGCCCGGGGTGTTGCAGATCGAGGCGCTCGCCCAGGCGGCTGGTGTACTGGCGGTGGAGACACTTGGCCTCGCCGGAACCGGCAAGCTCGTCTATTTCATGGCCATCGAAGAAGCCAAGTTTCGCACCCCGGTCGAACCCGGCTGTCTGCTCGACTTGCATGTCGTGTTTACGCAAAAGCGTGCGCGAGTGTGCAAGTTTGCCGGAAAGGCAATGCTGGGGGACAAGATCGCCACCGAAGTCAGTTTTACCGCGATGATTGCCGACAGCTGATTCCTTACCACGCGAGCGTGCGAAGCAGGCCCTCCTCCCGATCGAGCACCCATGGCACCTGAATGCTGGGGTGCTGGTCGGGAAAACAAGGGCGTATGAGCTCGGCTCACGAAAGTGAGTGGCGCCTGCAAAGACTCATCTCGACAGCGTGCATGGTTTCCGCTAGGCGCGCGCTTCGCATTTCCTGCGGCCGGTCGGCACCGGTCGCGCCGAGGAGCATTTTCATGAAGTCCAAAATTCACCCCGACTACCACTTCATCAGCGTCCAGATGACCGATGGCACCGTGTTCCGTACGCGGTCTACCTGGGGCAAGGAAGGCGACACGATGGCGCTGGATATCGATCCTACCTCGCACCCGGCATGGACCGGCGCGCAGCGTATGCTTGATCAGGGTGGTCGTGTTGCCCAGTTCAACAAGCGCTTTGGCGGTCTGAGCCTCAAGAAGGGCTGAGAGTGCTTGGCGGCCGTTTGGCCGCCGCTTGAGCGAAGTTTGAGAGTGCGCTGACAGGGCCGTCTGAAATCAATCGAGCGGCAATGTCATTTTTTACTTTCCATGTGGGCGCCTTTTTTGCAAAGGGGCGCCTCCTGTGGCGATCATAGCTCAGTTGGTTAGAGCGCCGGTTTGTGGTACCGGAGGTCGTGGGTTCGAGCCCCATTGGTCGCCCCATTTTCCCTTTTGCAAAGGCTCGCGTCGCTGCTAGGCCGTGGCGGGCTTGTTGCCGGGCCAATTTTCACCCATCCCGCAACGTGTTGCGGCGGTTGGGTTTGACCCGCGCATCGACCGATTCGGTACTGCACACGGGGTTTTGTCACCTTTCCTATGCACGGTTTCGCCAATCCCGCCCGGTTTTTGCGGCTTGCACGCTGGCTCTTGCCGGTGTTGCTGGTCCCGGGATTGTTGCTGTCGCTGGGCGCTGTGGCATGGGGCGTGGCTTTTGCGCCACCCGATCACTTGATGGGTGTGACTGTCAAAATCCTGTTCATTCACGTGCCATGCGTATGGCTGGGCATGGCAGGCTGGTCGACCATTGCGATTTCGAGTGTGGTTGAACTGGTCTGGCGTCATCCTTTGTCGGCAATCGCGGCGCGTGCAGCCGCGGTGCCAGGCGCGGTATTCACGGCCTTGGGGCTAATCACCGGATCGATCTGGGGTCGCCCGACCTGGGGCGCGTGGTGGGTCTGGGATGGGCGCCTGACCAGTTTTCTGATTCTGCTGTTTCTCTATTTCGGGTATATCGCGTTGGCCGATGCGGCGCAGCGGGACGCCGCGAGTGGCAACAGTGCCGGTCGGATTCCGGCGATTTTCGGTTTGGTCGGTGCGATCAACATCCCGATCATCAACCGCTCGGTGGTATGGTGGAACAGCCTGCACCAGCCCCCCTCGATCACGATGGGCCGATCGGCGATCGACGGAACATATTTATGGCCGCTGCTGCTTGGGGCTATCGGCTTTTCGCTGATTTTTGGTGCGGTGGTGATCGCGCGGATGCGCATGCAACTGGCCGATATTCAGACCGAGGCGCGTTTGCGCCGCAAAGCCCTGGGCTGACAGGCATTGGGTTGAACCGTAAAGAAATGCACGAAAAGCTTGATCAGTGGGAATATGTCTGGGCGGCGCTGGCGGTCGGTGTGATCGGCACGCTGGTGATGGTTGCCTGGTCATTGCTGGCCATGGCGCGCGCGGAACGCCGCCGCGACACAGTGCGCCGCAAATGAGCGCGGCACGGCTCAAGCCCAAACATCAGCGGCTGGTGCTGGTACTCTTCGCGCTGGCGGCTCTGCTGGGCGCAGGCTTGCTGGCAATATATGCGCTGCGGGGGCAGGCGAGCTATTTCTATATTCCCAGCGACATTGCCAAGCACCCGCCCGAGCCGGGTCGTGCGGTGCGGCTGGGCGGCATGGTGCAAAAGGGGTCGCTGAAAACGATGCCCGATGGGGTGACTATCCATTTCACCGTAACCGACGGCAAGGCCTATGTGCCCGTGCGGTTTTCAGGCATTACGCCGGATCTGTTCGTCGAAGGGTCAGGCGTGGTAGCCGATGGCCGGATGGAAAGCGGCACGTTTGTGGCTGACAATCTGCTGGCCAAGCATGACGAGAAATATGTGCCGCGCGAAATGAAAAACATGACCGAAAGCGATGCAAAGCAAGTGGTGGCGCAAACCCAATGATCGCAGAACTGGGCCTTGCCGCGCTGTGGTTGGCGGCCGCGCTGGCGCTGTTGCAACTCGTGGTCGGTGGACTGGCGCTGCGGCCCGAAGGGCGCGCGCTGGCCGGGATGGTGCGCCCGGTGGCGGTGATGCAGGGGGTGCTGGTTTTGCTGGCGTTCGGTGCGCTGGTCCTGCTGTTTGTCACCACCGACTTGTCAGTCAAACTGGTGGTCGACAACAGCCATTCGGCCAAGCCGCTGATTTTTAAAATCGGGGCACATGGGGCAACCACGAGGGCTCGATGCTGTTGTGGGTGACGATCATGGCTGTTGCGGGCGCGGTTGTCGCGGTGATCGAACGGCGGCTGGATGAACCTACGCTGTTGGCGACACTGGCCGGTCAGGCGTTTATCAGTCTTGGTTTCTATGCCTTTTTGCTGTTTGCATCCAATCCGTTTGCGCGGTTGGCGCAGCCGGCCGACGAGGGGCAGGGGCTTAATCCGCTGCTGCAGGATGTCGGCCTCGCGTTCCATCCGCCAACGCTTTACATCGGTTATGTCGGGCTATCGATTGCGTTCTCTTTTGCCATTGGCGCATTGGTGACACGCAATGTCGGGCCGGCCTTTGCCCGCGCGATGCGGCCGTGGGTGCTGGGAGCATGGATTTTCCTGACGCTTGGCATCACCGCAGGCTCGTATTGGGCGTATTACACGCTTGGTTGGGGTGGCTGGTGGTTTTGGGACCCGGTTGAAAACGCATCTTTGATGCCCTGGCTGGCGGCGACTGCGTTGCTCCATTCGGTGTCGGTGCTGTCCAGCCGCGATGCCTTGCGTGCGTGGACGGTCATGCTGGGTGTCGTGGCGTTTTCGATGTCGATGGTGGGCACATTTCTGGTGCGGTCGGGTATTTTGACCTCGGTCCATGCCTTTGCGGTCGATCCCCAGCGTGGCGCATTCATTCTCGCGCTGCTCGCAATTGATATTGGCGGGGCGCTGGCGCTGTTCAGCTTGCGCGCCAACACGGTCAGCGAAGGTGCGCGGTTTGCCTTTGTCAGCCGCGAGGCGGCGTTGGTGTTCAACAACGTGATGCTGTGCGGCATCCTGGGCATCGTGCTGGTCGGCACACTCTATCCGCTGATGACCGAGGCCTATGGGGTCAAAGTTTCGGTGGGCGCGCCCTATTTCAACCCGGTTTCGGCCATTTTCGCTTTTCCGATGTTTTTGGTTCTTGGCGTTGGCCCCTTGCTGCGTTGGCGGCAGGATCGCCTGAACGGAGAACGCGGTCGCCGTGTGATCTGGCCGCTGGCGGCATGTGGAGTGTTCGCGCTGATGGTACTGGTCGGTGTCATGGTGTTGGCACGTGACATGACGCTGTTGCCCGCGCTCGGGCTCGCGATTGCAGCGGGGCTGTTTCCGGCCAGTTTGCTGCCTTTGGCCGGGCGCAATTTGCGCCGCACGCCTTTGCCGGTATGGGGCATGGTGGTGGCACACGCAGGGATCGCGGTGGCGCTGTTCGGCATGGCCAGCGAAAGTGCGTTTTCGGTTGAGCGGTTGGCGGCGATGGCCCCGGGGGAAACCCGTGCCGTCGGGCCGTGGCAGGTGCAACTGACGTCGATCATGCCGATTGCCGGGCCAAACTGGACCGCGCTGGAAGCGGCCGTGACCACGCGGTACAATGGCGCGGCTGTGGGACAATTGCATCCCAAGGCCGAAACCTTTTCCAATCCGCCGGGCACGCGCAATGAATCGGCACTGGCAACGCGCTGGAACGGGCAACTTTACGTCGTGTTGGGCGAACCGACCAACGATGGCCGCTGGCAGATGCGGTTTTGGTGGAAGCCGTTCGTTCCGTTGATCTGGATCGGCGGGGCCTTAGTCGCGTTGGGTGGTCTGTTGGCGCTGGCCGGGCGCGTGCTCAACGATGTGCGGCGCTGGATCGCCAAGGACAAGATCGCGTGGCGGCGAATGAGGCAGGGGCGATGAGCGAGCCCGAAGCCGTACGCCGGTCCAAGCTCGCGCTGTGGCTGCCGCTCGCCTTGTTTACTGCGTTGTTCGCGCTGTTTGTCCACGGGTTGATGCGTCCCGGTGATACCAATGTGGCCAGCGCGTTTGTGGGCAATCCGCTGCCCGTTTTCGATTTGCCAGCGGCCACAGGCGACCGTCCGGGCCTGGCAATGCGGGCGTTTCAGACCGGAAAGCCGAAACTGCTCAATGTATTCGCCAGCTGGTGCCTGCCTTGTGCGGCCGAGTCGCCGCAATTGGCTGCGCTGGCGCGTGCCGGGGTTGAAATCGATGGCGTGGCGATCCACGATCGGCCAGAAGACCTGGCGCGGTTTCTGTCGAACAACGGCAATCCCTATACTGCGATCGGCCGCGATGATGCACGCAAAGTGCAGTTGGCGATTGGATCGTCAGGCGTGCCAGAGACGTATGTGATCGATGGTCACGGCGTGATTCGCTACCAGCATATCGGTGACATCCGCGCCAGCGATGTGCCGATGTTGCTTGGCCGGTTGAAAGAAGCCGCTGTTGTTGGGGGCGGGTCGTGAGATCGGGTCTGACTTGCGTTTTTTTGTTGCTGATTGCCGTGCCAGTCATGGCGCAGGAAAACGTGCCACCTGCGCCGTTTGCCTATCGCCAGCTGGCGGACCCGGAGCAAGAGGTGCGCGCCAAGGCGCTGATGGTCACGCTGCGTTGTGTGATGTGTCAAAGCCAGTCGATCGCGGACTCGGACGCGCCGATTGCCGGCGATATGCGTAGCGAAGTGCGGACGCGGATTGCGCAAGGTGAAGATCCCGAACATATCCGCCAATGGCTGATTGCGCGCTATGGCGATTATGTGAGCTATACCCCGCAAGTGAAACCGATCACCTGGCCGCTGTTTGCAGCACCGCTGGTGTTTCTGGCGCTCGCGGGCCTTTTGCTGCGCGGGCGGTTCCGGCGTGCACCCACGGGAGAGATCGCATGATCTGGGTTCTGCTGCTGGGATTGGTTGGG
>CAIPWG010000355.1 GCA_903868655.1 uncultured Sphingomonadales bacterium | reverse complement strand
GGCCGCCGCAGCTTCACCGCCATCCGGGTCAGCAGCACATCTGCACGGGGATGCGTGGCCAAAAGTTCTTCATCGAGCCCCCAATCGGCGGCAAAACGGCGGTTCCACAATTGCAACTTGCTGTCGGGACCAAACACGGCAAGCGATTCGAACAGATTATCAAACGTCGCGGTGCGTGTGCGTAACAGCGTGTCGCGGGTCGCCGACAGTTGCAGCTGTTCGGTACGATCTTCAAAGATCATCAGCAGCCCGCCATCGGGCATCGGCTGCGCCACCACCCGCAAATGCGTGCCGTCGGACAAGTGCCAGGGTTCTTCGCGGGCTTCGCGACTGAGGAACCAGCCCTGGCGTTCACGCCGCCACTCCGGGAAATCGCGAACTTCGGGCAATCGCCCGCCATCGCGCATCCGATCGAGCACGCGATCAAACGGCGGGGTATCGGCGACCCACGCAGGCTCCATGGCAAACAGGCGCAAAAACGGCTGATTGACGAAGACCAGATTGCCACGATCATCAAACTGCGCGATCGCGGCAGACATCGTATCCAGCATCTGGCGTTGTGCCGCACGAAACCGGCGGAACTGGCGGGTCAGCTCCTCCATTTCCTCGATATCGACGGCGTATCCGGCGATGCCGTCATCGCCCAGCGGAAGATCGATCACCCGCAAGGCGCGCCGCTGGCCGCCAATCGTGGCCGACACCACCCGCTCTATCGGAAAGCCGCGCGCCTTCGCTGTCCGCGCGACGTCATGCGGTGTTACTCCCTCAGCCGTTTCAACCAGTTCGGCGCCGGCCGCCACGACATCCGCTCCGCTGCGCCCGCCGACTGCGCGGACATAGGCGGTGTTGACCAGCCGCAGTGCCAGATCGGGCCCGCGAAACCACATGGGCAAAGGAGCCGCCTCGATCAGACCCGACAACCCGGCATAGTCGGCATGTGCCGACGCGGTCTGCGCACGCAACGCGCGCAATTCGGCTTCGCTCTCGGAAAAATCAAAAAACCACACCAGCGCGGCGCCAGCCGGCGAAATGTGCGGATCGGCCAGATACCCGCGCACCCCCAAAGTACGATCGGTGCCGCGCGGCGCCATGGCCAATCGAAAGGGTGCCGCAGTTTTTTGTGTGCGGCGTACGGCATCGCTGAGCAATGACAGCTGGTATTCGTCGAACCCGCCGGCAGCGCCACTGTTGCTGACATCGAGTTCAGACAAATACCCCGGCATCGCCGAAAATCCAAACCAACCCGCCAGTCGCTCGGGCCCTTCGATCCGACCGTCGGCGCGAACCAGCATGGGTTGCGCAGGCGAATCCTCGATCATGCGGGTTAAACGTCGCGCCAGCCGCAAGTGCGCCTCTGCCCGGCGTTGCCGTGCGCGCGCAGACAGGATCGCCCAGCCCGCTGCAACGGTCCACACCGCCAGCAGCAGCCCGATAACTGTCCATGCGACTTGGTTCAATTCCATCGGCCTAAGGCTAGAAGTGCCGAGGGGTAATTACAATGCTCGGTACCTCCGTTCCCGCCCGATTCGGGGAACGAGCGCACACGATTGTGTGATCCCTCCCCGAAACGCGCAAAACAGGGCCGGCTCAATAGCGGTAATGGTCAGCCTTGAACGGGCCTGACGCATCAACACCGATGTAGCTTGCCTGACGCGGGGTCAGCGTGGTGAGTTTCACACCCAGCTTTTCCAGATGCAGCGCCGCCACCTTTTCATCGAGATGCTTGGGCAAAACGTGCACGTTGTTGTCGTAGGCTTCAGCCTTGGTGAACAGTTCGATCTGCGCCAGGGTCTGGTTGGTGAAGGACGCG
>CAIPWG010000354.1 GCA_903868655.1 uncultured Sphingomonadales bacterium | reverse complement strand
ATATTCCTTCATGGGTCACAATGTCTGGCTTGAAGGCAACGAGTTTCGCCAGCAACGGCTCGAGCATGTCGGGTGTAACAACATTCGGCAACTGGCTTAGGTGGCTGCTGCCGATCGTGAGCACCTGCGTCGGTGCGCCCGCCTGTTTACCCTTCCAGCTGCGCGGATCGAACGCGGGAGTTTGCGCCACTGCCGTTGAGGCCAAGAGTGTTAGCAGTGAAGCCGAAACAAGAGTTTTCATGGGCCCCCCAAAAAACCAAAACGTCGCGTGGGCTACCTATCGCGCGGCGACAGCCTGGTGCCAATCCCGCGAATGTGGCGCAGCTAAACGTGACGCAACGGCGCTCAAGCGGCCGTTCGAGCTTAAATTCTGAAGCTGCACTCGCTTGTTCCCAAAAAACTCGATGATCCGATGCATCACGAAAAAGAAGCCTGAATTACCGAGGCTTTTTACAATTAAACATCTGATCTTCAACAAGATTTGGAGACTATTTCCTCGATGGACGATTTCAATTTGGGCACATTGTAGGGCTTTTTAATGAAATTAACGCCCTTCAAGGAAGCAGGCACGACCTGGTCAACTTCATATCCAGTGCTCAGGACAAACGGAATGCCTTTCGCTTGCAATGCTTCGGCAACTACCCAGGACATCTGTCCATCCAGATTGATGTCCAGCAGTGCCGCATCAAAGCTCTCATCCTGAATGAGCTCCAGCGCCTTGGGAATGCGCGCGGCAGGGCCGACCATGGTCCATCCGAAACTTTCGAACACGAGTTCGAGCATGCTGACGATCATGAAGGAATCTTCGATCACCAAAACCCGGATGGTCTTGCCTTGGTCTCCGGGTTTGGTTTGGTTCTCAAGCAAACCATCTGGCACTGGCACTGGCAACGGTATCGGCAACGGAGGGGTGATAGTCGTAGATTTTGCAATCGAAGCTGGTGGCAGCGACACGCCGCAGACCAACCCATCCGGGAGATATTGCAAAGTTGCCAGCCCGTCAGTTTCCATGGCCAGGGCTTGTTCTATCAATGTTGAACCAAACCCGCGCCGTTTTGGCGGGTTGACCGCCGGGCCGCCCGTTTCTGTCCAGGACAGTTCAAGACCGCCAGCCTCAGTTATTGCCCATCGGATAGCGACGCGACCGCGTATGGTCGAGAGTGAACCAAACTTCGCAGCATTGGTAGCCAACTCATGGATCGCCAATGACAGGGCCAGCGCTGATTTTGAGGTCAGGGCAAGGTCTGGCCCAACAATGTCAAATGGCTCGTCGCCGCGTGTATAGGGGCCCAGTTCTTCAGCCAGAAGGTTGGTGATCGCCACGCCCTCCCAACGACTTTGGGATAACAGGCTATGAGCTTTTGCCATTGACTGGATACGTGCCCCCAGCCCCGCAACGAATGATGAGAGCGATTCCGCGCTGGCACTGGTCTGGACGACCAGTGCTTCAATGTTCGCCAACGTGTTCTTCACGCGGTGATCGAGTTCAGCCATCATCAGCTGATCACGCGTTGCAGCACGCCTGCGTTCAAGCGAGGCTTCGGTGATACGCCGCAGCACAACATCCAGCAGCGAAGTGCGCAGGTCACGCGCCGCGTCGAGATCTGTCGGGGCCCACGGCAGCCCCCGTCCACGCACGGTTTCTTTCCAAATTTCGAAGGATTTACGCGGTGTCAGGATATCGCCATTGGGACCCGGCGCGACAGTCTTCAAAGGTTGGCCCGCCCAATCCGTCGAGCCTACCAATTCGGGCCGAAACCAGATGATGAAGTCTGCCGGTTCGTGTGAAACCGAAATGACGAGCATGCCCGATGCAAGGTCAGCAAATGCTTGGGCTGGTTCCCAAACCTCTCCCAGGCGATCGGTTGCATAGACACCGTTCTTGTCCTGCATATGAATCGAGAGCCATTCGATCAGGTGTTCGATCTGCTGTTTGTTTGGCGTGATCCCCAGATAGGTAAGGGCTCCCTTGACGCTAACAGCGACACCACCCTGTCGACGCCCCTCCAGCGAAGCTGCACCCCCATGGATATAATCCAGCAGGTTGGGTGATTGTTCGGTCAATCCGCGCGCGTAGTCGTCTGCACCAGCCAGATTCAGCATCAGTTGCTGGAGGACCATTCGGCTCGACATCCGGGCATTGAACTGATCCCGTTTTTCAAACGCTTCGAGTTGATAGGAAAACATCGACCCGAACAGTTCGCACACTGCGCGCAAATGCCGTGGCAGCTTGCGCGGGCTATAATGATGGCAGGCAATCAACCCCCACAGTTCGCCACCGCTAATGATCGAAATCGACATCGATGCGTCAATTCCCATATTGCGCAAATATTGGCGATGGATCGGCGAGACGTCACGCAAGATGGCCTGGCTCATATCAAGAGGTTGGCCGGTAAGCGGGTTATCTGTCGGTATCAGGCGCGCCGGCTCGTAGTTGACTTGGGTAATGAGCCTCAGGCTATTTTTGACGTAAAGCGCGCGCGCCTGCTGGGGAATATCCGCGGCGGGATAATGAAGGTCAAGGAACGGTTCAAGACCATCCTGCTTGCTTTCCGCAATAACCCAGCCAGAGCCGTCCTGCATAAATCGGTAGACCAGCACCCTGTCATAGCCCGCGACATCGTGCACACGTTCCGCCGCCATCTGGCACAAGTCGACCAACGTTCTGGGACCGTCCAAGCCGCTCATCATCTCTTGAACCCCGGCCAGGGGATCTGCGGCGAACCGGTCCGTGATGTCCGCTTCCTCAAACTCAAGAACAAGCGCTCCATCCACGCGGTGGAGGCTGGCATCGAGTGGGAAATCGGCAGCCACACGCATTTGTGGGTCAAGCATGTGTCGTGGTTTAAGCAGCGAAAGATTTGCGCTTAGCGCCCGCAAATTGTCGATCTGTTGCAGTGAAAAGATATTTGCGACCGATTGATTCAACAGTTCGTCGTGCGATCTACCCAGCAGACCCGGCAGATCTCCTGCAACTTGTAATACTTCGAGCGTTTCGGCGTTAAACACCAGCATCGCACCGTGGGGCAGGATCGCCCCCGGGATGTGGATCGGCTCTCGATCACAATTGGTCAGGT
>CAIPWG010000353.1 GCA_903868655.1 uncultured Sphingomonadales bacterium | reverse complement strand
TGATGCCGCTGTCGATGCCGCAACCGGTAAAGACGATAGCGCCGACGCGCCGCCGGCGCCTGCCACGACCCCGTCGCATCGTGTGCATCGCAAGCGGACCGTCAGCACCGATGACCAGTAATCCGACAGGGATCGCGCCGCGTGCGCCCTCGCTTTACACGCCCGATATCCTGATCGCTGCGACAGGCTTGTCGGCTTGGCCGTGGAACGATGCGCTACCCCTCAAAGGTGAGGCACGATCGCGGACATGCGGCAGCACCATGATGATAGGCCTGGCGCTGGATGACGCGGGCCGCATCGCGCAACTGGGCATCCGTCCGCACGCTTGCGCGATCGGCCAAGCTGCGGCGTACGTCTTTGCAAACCATGCCGTTGGGCGGATCGCGCATGAAATTGTCGCGGCACGTGCCGCATTCGATGATTGGCTGGCGGGGGAAGCAAATCTGCCCGATTGGCCGGGACTTTCGCTGGTCGCGGCGGCGCGTGCGCACCCGTCGCGACATGGTGCGATTGTGTTGGCCTGGGATGCCGCCCTTTCGGCTCTGCCCGAAACGCTGTGACGATGCTCTCGCCATTGCCCACTGCGCCGCTGCGATTGCGGTTGGATGCCCATGCTCTGGCCGACAATTGGCGCGCGCTCGATGCACTGAGCGGTGCGGCACGTGCAGGCGCTGCGGTAAAGGCGGATGCTTATGGGCTGGGGGCTGGGCGGGTCGTGCCCGTGCTTGCCGCGGCGGGCTGTCGCGACTGGTTTGTTGCGCATTGGCGCGAAGTGCCCGACGTCATCGCGCATGTTTCGGCCGCCAGTGTCGCGGTCCTGCATGGGCCCCTGAACGATGCCGACGTAGCCTTTGCGCTTGCAACAGGCGTTTGCCCGGTGCTCAATTCGCTGCCCCAAGTGGCACGGTGGAGGGCTGCTGGCGGGGGGCGTTGTCACGTCATGGTTGATACCGGGATCAACCGGCTTGGTCTGGCGATGCAGGATTTGTCCGATCCGCTGCTGGAACACCTCGATATCGATCTGTGCCTTAGTCATCTGGCCAGCGCCGACGAAGACGTGCCGCAAAACGCGTTACAACGCGATCGCTTTGGCGAAGTACGCAATATGATTGGCGCACGACGTTACAGTTTGGCCAACAGTGCCGGAATTGCGCTCGGCAGCGCCTATCACGCCGATCTGACCAGGCCGGGGATAGGGCTTTATGGGGGGGTGGCGCGGCGCGAACTGGCTGGTGTGGTGCGCAGTGTTGCCCGGCCAGAGGCGGCGCTGCTGCAAATCCGTGACCTGGCTCCGGGCGATGCGGTAGGGTACAACGCGACGTATGTAGCACCAAAGGCCATGCGAGTGGGCGTGGTGTCGCTGGGCTATGCCGATGGCTATTTGCGGTGTTGGTCAAACTTGGGCGTGTTGCGGCATGAAAACGCAAAACTGCCGGTGATTGGCCGGGTTTCGATGGATCTAGCCGCGGTTGACCTGTCGCAAGCCCCCGACTTGCACGAAGGGGACTGGTTGGCGCTGGACTATGATCTGCCAGAGGCGTCGAAGAATAGCGGTTTGTCGCAATATGAATTGCTGACCTTGTTGCATCGGCGTTTTTCCAGACTGTGACAATTGTTTGCTGCGCAACACAAGCTTTGTTGCATCGCCCATGCTGCGCCTGCTAACTCTTGCGCCAAGGACAACGGTTGGGGCGTGAGTCGATGGCAAATACGGCGAAAGACGGTGAGACTGTCATCATCAAAAAATACGCCAACCGGCGTTTGTACAACACCCGGACAAGCAGTTATATCACGCTTGAACATCTTGCGCAGATGGTGAAGCAAAACGTCGACTTTCAGGTTCTTGATGCAAAAACCGGCGCGGATTTAACCCATACCATATTGACCCAGATCATCATGGATGAAGAAGCCGGTGGCAGCCAGATGCTGCCCACCAATTTCCTGCGTCAGTTGATTTCGATGTATGGCAATTCGATGCAGGCGCTGCTGCCCGGGTATCTCGAAGCATCGATGGACCATTTTCGCGAAAATCAGGTGAAGCTGCGCAAGGCGATCGAAGACAGCATCGGCGCCAATCCTTTGGCCCAGATCGCCCAGCGCAATATGGAAATTTTCAAGGCCGCGGCGACAGCTTTCGTGCCGGGCGTTGCAACCGTTGCAGAAAAAGCGCCAGTGCCCGATGCTGACGAATTGTCGATCCTGCGCAGCCAGGTCGAGGAAATGCAGAAGAAGCTCGACAAGCTGGTGAAGTAAAGCTGCGTTGCGTGCTGGGTGTTGCGAGAATCTTCGCGGGCCCCTAACCGGTGCAGATGACGAACACCAAAATCAAGCATGCGCTGCCCGTTACCCGGGCCGAAGACTTTGCCCAGTGGTATCAGGCGGTCATTGCCGAAGCCGAACTTGCCGAAGAATCAGGCGTTCGTGGCTGCATGGTAATAAAGCCCTGGGGCTATGGCATCTGGGAACGTATCCAGAAATTGATGGATGAGCGGATCAAGGATGCAGGCGTCGACAACTGCTATTTTCCGCTGTTCATTCCCCTGTCGTTTTTTGCCCGCGAAGCGGAACATGTTGATGGTTTTGCCAAGGAAATGGCGGTGGTCACCCACCATCGGCTGGTTGCCGATGGCGAAGGCGGGCTGATCCCCGATCCCGAGGCTAAGCTGGAAGAGCCGTTGGTCGTGCGTCCGACCTCGGAAACGGTCATTGGCGCGGCCATGGCGCGCTGGATTCAATCGTGGCGCGATTTGCCCCTTTCGGTCAACCAATGGGCCAACGTCGTACGCTGGGAAATGCGCACGCGGATGTTTTTGCGCACCAGCGAGTTTTTGTGGCAGGAAGGTCATACCGCGCACGCCGATGAGGGCGATGCGATGACCGAAACGCTGCGCGCGCTTGAAATGTATCGCAGTTTTTCCGAAGAGGCGCTGGCGATGCCGGTGATTGCCGGAGCAAAGCCCGAGAACGAGCGCTTCCCCGGCGCGGTCGACACCTTTTCGATCGAAGCCATGATGCAGGATGGCAAGGCGCTTCAGGCAGGAACCTCGCACTACCTCGGTACGACCTTTTCCGAAGCTGCAGGCATCCGCTATCAGGACAAGCAGGGCCAACAGGCGTTGTGTCACACCACCAGCTGGGGCGTTTCAACACGGCTGATCGGTGGGGTCATCATGACCCATGGAGATGACGATGGTCTGCGGACTCCGCCGCAAGTCGCCCCGCATCAGGTCGTAATCCTGCCAATGCTGCGCGACAACGATGGCGACGAAGCCTTGCTGGCCTATTGCGAAGGCATTCGCGCATCGCTGGCGTCGCAATATGTCTACGGTGAACGTGTGCGGGTTCTGCTCGACAAGCGGCCGGGCAAGTCGACTGCGAAACGTTGGGCCTGGGTAAAGAAGGGCGTGCCGCTCGTGCTTGAGATTGGCGGTCGCGACGCCGAAAATGGTCAGGTTTCGGTCGTTCGGCGCGATCGACTGTGGCGCGAAGATGGCAAAGTCGATTTTCAGGGTCTGGAACGCGATACGTTTCTGGCATCAGCTACGGCAGAAATCATTGCTTATGGTGAAACACTCCATGCCGAAGCTACAGCGTGGCGCGATGCGCGGATTGAGCGTGGTATCTCCGATCTGGCCGGTTTGACCGCTTATTTTGCGGATGAGCGCGAACAGTCGGCGATGGCCCCGGGCTGGGTCGAATTGGGCTGGTCACGTCCCACCGGGGCTGCGCTCGATGCGGTAGTGGAACAGTTGAAAGCGCTGAAACTGACCATTCGCAACACTCCGCTGGGTGCACCTGCGCCGTCTGGACTGTGCCCGTTTACCGGCGCGCCCGCGGTGGAAACGATCCTGGTTGCACGCGCTTATTGATTTGCACCGACTAGCGCCTTGCCCTCTTGTCGCAGGGCGCTAGTCTAAACGCATGAAACACGCTCTTTTTGCTATCGCCCTTGTGGCGGCCCCCGCGCTTGCCGCACCCGCCGATGATGTTTCCGAAGCGCGCATGAAGGCGATTGTCGAACGCCTCGTGGCCTTTGGCACGCGTCACACTTTGTCTGTCCAGGATGATCCCAGGCGCGGAATTGGCGCTGCGCGCAATTGGGCCGAAGCCGATTTCCGCAGCACATGCGGAGATGCCGTGACGATCGTGAAGCCTGAAACCACGATCAGCGGCAAGCGCGTACCGCAGCCCACACGCCTGGTCGACGTCGTGGCGATCCAGCGCGGAATCGAACGCCCCAATGATGTGGTTATCGTTGAAGGGCATATCGACAGCCGGCGGAGCGATCCGCTGGATGCTTCCGGCGATTCGCCAGGCGCCAACGATGATGGTTCGGGCACGACGCTGGTGCTCGAGGCGGCGCGTGTGCTGTGCCACAGCCATTTTGCCGGGACGATTGTCTATGCGGTGGTCTCGGGCGAGGAACAGGGGCTGTATGGCGGCAAGTTGCTGGCCGACTATGCTCGCGCGCAACACTGGACGGTCAAAGCCGTGCTCAACAACGATATCGTCGGCAACTCAAAGGGTTCCGATGGGCTGGTCGATGACACGCATGTACGGGTTTTTTCCGAAGGTCCGCGCGCCAATGCCACGCCTGCGCTGACCGAAGCGCAACGCCTGATGGGTGGCGAAAATGACAGCCCTTCGCGCAATCTTTCACGTTACATTGCAGGCTTGGGTGATCCGGCATTGGCTATCCGACAGGTCTGGCGTGCGGACCGTATGGGGCGCGGCGGCGATCACCTTCCGTTTGAGGACGCTGGCTATCCGGCTGTGCGCTTTACCGTCGCCGTCGAAAATTATGAGGGGCAGCATCAGGATGTCCGCGCCGAGGCTGGCCGTGCGTATGGTGATACCATCGACAAGATGGACTTTGGCTATCTCGCCAAAGTGACCCGGTTGAATGTCCGCGCGCTGGCGGCGCTCGCATCTGCGCCGATGCCACCAGAGGCCACAGTTGATGGCGCGGTCAAGACGTTCACCACAGTGCAATGGAAAGCGGTGCCGGGTGCCGCCAGCTATGCGATCTGGCGCCGCCGCACCGATGCGCCCGGGTGGGAAGACAAAGTGCTCACCACCACGAACACCACTGCTCAGCTTGATGGCATCCGCGCAGACGACTGGTTTTTTGGTGTCAGCGCGATTGCCGCCGATGGCAGCGCAAGCCCGATTGCCTCTGCTCTGCCCGGAGGCGGTTTCGGGAACTAGGTTGCAAACGCTGTTCGGACCGCGCATGGCCCATGCGATGGTCCGAACAAATCACCCCGCCAAACTGCCCCAGGGCATGCCTTCGCGCCAACAGGTGCTCGATTTCATTGCGACGAGCGAAGAGCCAGCCGGTAAACGCGAAATTGCCAAAGCGTTTGGCCTCAAAGGCACCGAAAAGATCGCGCTGAAGGCGCTGTTGAAGGACATGGCCGAGGAAGGGCTGATCGACGGCAACCGTACCGCCTTTCATCGCATGGGCGGCATTCCGCGCGTTTCGGTTTTGCGGGTGATCGAAATTGACGAAGGCGAACCCGTGGCCGTGCCCGACACGTGGCAGCCCGATGATGCCAGCGCGCCGCCACGCCTGCGTGTGATCGAACCGCGCGGCAAAGGCGGGCGCAGCACAACCAAGGATGGCGCAGCGCTGCGCGTGGGTGACCGGGTGCTCTCGCGCAACGAGGAAACCGACGCAGGTTGGACCGCCTATCCGATCCGAAAACTGCCCGCGATGGGCGATCAGGTGCTGGGCGTGGTCGAATTGGAC
The DNA here is from genome assembly GCA_903868655.1 of uncultured Sphingomonadales bacterium. Lineage (GTDB taxonomy): Bacteria > Pseudomonadota > Alphaproteobacteria > Sphingomonadales > Sphingomonadaceae > Novosphingobium. The sequence continues at coordinate 5,829 of CAIPWG010000353.1, read as the reverse complement.
GGCGCCGGCAATGGTTGGCTGGCGCCCGTGGACAAGCGCGTGCGCAATGCTGTGCAGATTTCCGATCTGGGTGGTGCCGTGGCGGGGCAACTCGTGTTGGCCGAGCCTGCCGGACGGTCTCCGCGTGCCGGCGTGAAAGTCACTTCGGTCTTGGGCGATCCGCTCGCGCCACGCGCGTTCAGTTTGATTGCCATCCACAAGCACGGCATTCCCGTCGCCTTTACCGGCGACGCGCTTGACGAGGCCCAACGCGCCGCCACTTTGCCGCTGAGCGAAGACACTCGCGAAGACCTGACGCATTTGCCGATTGTTGCCATCGACCCCAGTGATGCGCGCGATCATGATGATGCAATCTGGGCCGAACCTGATGGTTCAGGGGGCTTCCGTGCAGTCGTGGCGATTGCCGACGTCAGTTTCTATGTGCGCCCGGGCGGGGCAATCGATCGCGAAGCGCGCAAGCGCGGCAATTCGGTCTATTTCCCCGATCGCGTCGTGCCGATGCTGCCCGAAGTGTTGAGCGCGCATGTGTGCTCGCTCAAGGCCGATGCACCGCGAGCGGCGATGGCGTGCCATCTGGCGATTGATGCGCAGGGCCGCATATCCGATTGGCGGTTTACTCGCGCACGCGTGCAGATTGCTGAAGTGATCGCCTACGAAGATGCACAGGCGCGGATCGATCAGGGCAGCGCAGGTGAAAATCTGCAAAATCTGTGGGCGGCGTGGGCCTTGTTGGCCAAGGCGCGCGCGGCGCGTGATCCGCTCGAACTCGAATTGCCGGAACGGCGCGTGCGGCTTGACGACGCGGGGCGCATTGCCGAGATCGCGGTGCGCGAAAGGCTTGATGCGCACCGCGTGGTGGAAGATTTCATGATTGCGGCGAACGTGGCGGCGGCCAAGGCGTTGGAGGCCAAAGTGGCACCCGTGGTCTACCGCATTCATGAAACGCCCAGCCGCGAAAAACTGATCGCGCTCAAGGATTATCTCGCCACTTTCGGCCGCAAACTGACGCTTGGGCAGGTGGTCACACCTGCATTGTTCAATCGCATCCTCAAAGATGTGACCGACGAAGCGGAAAAACTGTTGGTGATGGAAGCTGTCTTGCGCAGCCAGACCCAGGCCTATTACGGGCCGCGCAACGCCGGGCATTTCGGGCTGGGGCTGGGCAGTTACGCCCATTTCACTTCGCCAATCCGCCGTTATTCCGATCTGCTGGTGCATCGTGCGTTGGTTGACGCCTATGGTTTGGAACAGCCGCGCCCGCCAGCCGACCTTGGTGTGCCTGCCACCACCGGGCTGGCTGACCGTGACCGGTCTGATCTGGCGCGAATTTGCGATGTGATCAGCACGACCGAACGCCGCGCGATGGAGGCTGAACGCGATACCATTGATCGCTATGTGGCCGCCTGGTTGTCAGTGCGTGTAGGCGAAGTGTTTGAAACACGTGTGACGGGGGTGCAAAAATTCGGCCTGTTTGCTATGATCCTCGGGCTGGGTGGCGATGGGCTGGTGCCTGTATCAACGCTTGGTGCCGAACGCTTCGGTTATGACGAACGCACCCAACGGTTGATCGGCGAACAAACCGGCACTGAATTTGCCATCGGCATGATCCTGACATTGCGTTTGGCAGAAGCCAATCCTTTGACCGGGGCGCTGAAATTCGAACCCGTCGAAATTGAAGAGGGCGCGGGTGGTATTGAACGGCGCGGCAGCCATCTTGGCCAGCGCGATGCCGGTGGTGATCGCAGGCCGGGAAAGCACTTGGTTGGCAAACGCGGACGTCCCGGCAACATCCGGCATCAGGGGCGCAAGCGCTGAGCACTTCGCTTAACCTGATTGGGCCATGCCATAATTCGTATGCGACAAGGTCGCCAAGGGTCTTGACCGACGGGCTGTGTGTGGCGAAATGATGCGAAATCTTAAACGGCGCCGATTTAACCAGATGGGCGCAAATTAGTAAAAACGTGCGCCATAACGGCAAAAATCCACGCGAGAACGGAACTCCGCCATGTCGATTGCCATCAAGATGCCAGCGCTGTCCCCAACGATGGAAGAAGGCACGTTGGCCAAATGGCTGGTCAAGGCTGGAGACACCGTGTCATCGGGCGACATCCTTGCGGAGATTGAAACGGACAAGGCGACGATGGAATTCGAAGCCGTCGACGAAGGCGTGATCGTATCGATCAACATCGCCGAAGGAACCGAAGGCGTAAAAGTCGGCACGATCATCGCCACGATCGCGAGCGAAGATGAAGAGGTCGCACCAACACCCGCTGCGGCACCAACTCCCGCTGCGGCACCAGCACCCGCACCCGTGCCTGTTCCGGTGCTGGCAGCAGTTCCAGCGCCGATCGCAGTCGCTGCCAAATCCATGACTGGCGAACGCGTGATCGCCAGCCCGCTCGCCAAACGTATTGCGGCGGACAAAGGTATCGATCTGGCAACTGTCAAAGGCAGCGGCCCGAGCGGCCGGATTGTGCGCGCGGATCTCGACATGGTGTCACCATCGGCCGCTGCGCCCGCAGTTGCGCCAGTCGTGGTTGTTCCATCGGCGCCAGCCATCGCGCCAGCGCCTACCGCTGTGCCTGATTTCGGCATTCCGTACGATGCGGCCAAGCTCAACAATGTGCGCAAAACCATTGCCCGCCGACTGACCGAAGCCAAGCAAACCATCCCGCATATCTATTTGACGGTCGATGTGCGGCTTGATGCCCTGCTGAAGCTGCGTGGACAGTTGAATGAAGCGCTGGCTGCGCAAGGGGTCAAGCTGTCGGTCAATGATCTGGTGATCAAGGCTTTGGCCAAGGCTCTGGTCCAAGTGCCGAAGTGCAATGTCAGTTTTGCGGGCGATGAATTGCGCAGTTTCAAGCGAGCCGACATTTCAGTCGCGGTCGCTGCGCCGTCAGGTTTGATCACACCGATCATTGTTGATGCGGGTACCAAGTCGGTTTCGGCCATCGCTACGGAAATGAAGGCGCTGGCGGCAAAGGCGCGCGATGGAAAACTGCAACCGCATGAATATCAGGGTGGCACGGCCAGCCTATCGAATCTCGGCATGTTCGGCATCAAACAGTTCGATGCGGTGATCAATCCACCGCAGGCGATGATCCTGGCGGTCGGTGCGGGTGAACAGCGTCCTTATGTAATCGACGGCGCGCTGGCAGTGGCTACGATAATGTCGGTGACCGGCAGTTTTGACCATCGTGCAATCGACGGTGCTGATGGTGCCGAATTGATGCAGGCTTTCAAGGCGTTGATTGAGAACCCGCTGGCTCTGGTCGCCTGATTGGCAAGCCCAGGCGATGACCGCTGCATTTCCGACCGGCGAACCTGCCATTCGGATCACCGCGATGCCCGCTGATGCCAATCCGGCCGGGGATATCTTTGGTGGTTGGCTGATGGCGCAAATGGACATGGCGGCGGGCATTATTGCCGCGCGCCATTGTCAGGGGCGGGCGGCTACGATTGCGGTTGAAGGCATGAAATTTGAAAAGCCGGTTCATGTCGGTGATGAAGTTTCGGTCTACGCCGGTCTGACGTCGGTCGGCCGGACATCGATGGTGATTGATGTGGAGGCCTGGCGCAGGCCTCGTACCGGGTACGAACGTGAACGGGTGACCGAGGCGCGGTTTATTTTTGTCGCGATTGACGAGGACCGCCGGCCACGTGCGGTGCCCGCACTTGCGCACACCAATCAGGGAGTTTGATGTGGCTGACAGCTTTGACGTGATCGTGCTCGGCTCGGGCCCCGGCGGCTATGTGGCGGCCATTCGCGCAGCGCAATTGGGACTGACGGTCGCAATTGTCGAGCGCGAGAACCTCGGCGGGATTTGCCTGAACTGGGGTTGTATCCCGACCAAAGCGCTGTTGCGTTCGGCTGAAGTGTTTCACCAAATGCAGCATGCCAAGGCTTACGGACTGGCGGCGGACAATGTTCGCGCCGACTTGGCAGCCGTGGTGGCGCGTTCGCGCGGTGTCGCAAAGCAACTGAATCAGGGCGTGACCCACCTGATGAAGAAAAACAAGATCAAGGTCTACATGGGCAGCGGCGCGCTGAAAGGTCCGGGCACGCTCGAAGTGACCAATGAAAAGGGCAGCGAAATGCTGTCCGCAAAAGCGATCATCGTGGCGACCGGCGCACGTGCGCGCGACTTGCCATTCGCAAAAGCCGACGGCAATCGCGTCTGGACTTACCGCCATGCCATGACGCCGAAGGAATTGCCGACCAAGCTGCTGGTCATAGGTTCGGGCGCGATCGGTATCGAATTTGCCAGCTTCTACAACGATATGGGATCAAAAGTTACTGTTGTTGAAATGATGGATCGGATTGTTCCCGTTGAAGATGCTGATGTTTCGGCTTTCCTCGAAAAGGCGCTGACCAAGCAAGGCATGACCATTTTGACCGGGTCCGGCGTCGAATCACTCGATGTCGGCGCAACTGGCGTGAAGGCGCGCATCAAAAGCAAAAACGGCAAAATCGTTGAGGACACGTACAGCCATGTCATTGTCGCAGTTGGCATTGTGGCCAATACCGAGAACATCGGTCTTGAAACCTTGGGCGTGACAACTGACCGCGGGATCATTGCCATTGATGATTATGGCAGAACGTCGGCGAACGGCATTTGGGCGATTGGCGATGTTACACCTGGGCCATGGCTAGCACACAAGGCCAGCCATGAAGGCGTTATCGTGGCAGAAGCCATCGCCGCCGAATTGGGCAACAAAGACGTCCATCCGCACCCGATGGACCGTAACAACATCCCCGGCTGTACATATTGCCACCCGCAAATTGCCAGCGTTGGTTTGACCGAAGCGAAAGCGAAAGAGGCGGGATACACCGTGCGCGTCGGTACATTCCCATTGATTGGCAATGGGAAGGCCATTGCGCTTGGCGAAGCCGAAGGCTTTGTCAAAACCGTGTTTGATGCGCAGACCGGCGAATTGCTGGGTGCGCATATGATCGGTGTGGAAGTCACCGAATTGATCCAGGGTTTTGTGGTTGGCAAAACGCTTGAAACAACCGAAGCCGAATTGATGCACACGGTGTTTCCGCATCCGACTGTTAGCGAAGCGATGCACGAATCGGTGCTCGCTGCTTATGGTCGCGCGCTGCATATCTGATGGAGCCGGGCGCTGCCGTGCAACTCGGCAGCGCCTGTTTTGTCAATAAGGTGGTGCTGCCTGCGTATCGTCCAACGGAGGCAAAGTTTGCGCATCGAAGATGGCGCGCTGTGCCGCCGTCAACGCGCCATAAAACGCCTTGAGCGCTTGCGACTGCCGCTGCAAATCGGCGAGCTCTTGCTCCAATCCCTCATCGACCTTGTCCTTGTGCCCGGCAGCAGCTTGCGGTTGGTGCCAGTGATCAATATTTCTGTCGTATGCTTGCTCGCGGCGATTTGGACGCTGTCATACAGGAAGATTGCGACTGTGCATTTGGTCGTCATGACGTTGCTTTCCGTCGGCCTGCTGCTGAGCGTCAACTGGGTGTTGTACGAGTTCAACCGGATAAAAGAGATGGAGCGGTCAGGCGAGGCGGCACCACAACCAACAACAGAAGCAAGCAGTAGCAAACGGCAGACGCGGGCGTCAACGAAGAAGGTCGATTGATGGCTTGGCCAGCAGTACTTTGTTTCATCACATGAGGGTATTAAATAGAGTATCCATGTATGTTACCGTCTGACTTTTACAAGAACCCCATCTGCTGGCTGAGGGTGTGTGTGTGAGGGGGTGGTGTGAGGTGTGTGTGTGTGTGTGTGTGTGTGTGTGTGTGTGTGTGTGTGTGTGTGTGTGTGTGTGTGTGTGTGTGTGTGTGTGTGTGTGTGTGTGTGTGTG
>CAIPWG010000352.1 GCA_903868655.1 uncultured Sphingomonadales bacterium | reverse complement strand
TGCTGACGCCCGGCCGCAGCGATTCCGGCGCAATCGACACGGTTGCAACGTTGACCAATCTGCGAAGCACATGCGACGATGCGGCGCGTACACAAACGTTGACGACGCGTGTGGAATTCGACGTGATTGCGCGTCGCAGCAATGTTCGTGGCGCCCGGCACATTGATTTGCCCACCTTCGCGGTGGTGCAACGCGGCGGCTCGTCGATCGTGGCTAAACACGTGACGGTTGTCGGGCTTGATTTTGCCGACGGGCAGGACCGCGCCATTGCGCATGGTACAGCCACCACGATGGTCAGCCGCGATGAAGCCTCCTTGTCTGCCGCAATCCGCGCGCGTCTGATTCGCAAGCGCAAGGCCGGGGATAGCGACGCCGCGATCGATCCGTTGTCGCTGCCCGACGTCAAGGCAGCACTGTCCAAAGCCACGTTCGAAGTGCTCGTCGGATTCCAGATGACCGATCAGCAATTGTCCTACAACGCCCGACGATAATCCCACGGCTGGCGGTTTGCGCCGGCCCTGTTTGCAAAACTGCCTCCGTGTGCCGCACGGGGGCTTTTGCGTGTTACGCGTTAATCCGCTATTGCCAGACTGATGAGCCATACCATGCCCGATACTGCCCCTGCCGCCCGACCGTTGTTTGCTGAATTTGCGCTTGTGATCGATGCCGCGCTCGATGGGCTGGTGGAACAAGGCGCTCTGCCGCCAGAACTGGCACGCGGTGCTGTCACGGCAGAGCCGCCGCGCGATCCGGCGCATGGCGATGTGTCGACCAATGCCGCAATGGTGCTGGCCAAGCCCGCCGGAACCAATCCGCGTGCGCTGGCGACCGTGTTGATTGCCGAACTGGCGCGCGATCCGCGCGTCGTTTCGGCTGATATTGCCGGGCCGGGTTTTATCAACTTGCGGCTGACACCCGCCGCATGGCTTTCGGAATTGCGGCTGATCGCACAATCGGGCGATGCCTATGGCCGTTCGACAATGGGTGCCGGCAGCGTGGTCAATGTCGAATATGTCTCGGCCAATCCGACAGGCCCGATGCATATGGGACATTGCCGGGGTGCGGTTGTGGGCGATGCGTTGGCGACGCTGCTGGCCTTTGCCGGGCACGATGTCATTCGCGAATATTACATCAACGATGCCGGTGGTCAGGTCGATGTGCTCGCCCGATCAGTGCACTTGCGTTACCGCGAAGCACTGGGTCACGATGTTGGAGAAGTACCCGAAGGGCTCTATCCCGGTGACTACCTGATCCCCGTGGCGCAGGCTTTGGCTGCCGAATATGGTGATGCATACGCGCTTGCCCCTGAATCGGCGTGGTTAGTCCTGTTCCGTACCCGTGCAGTCGCGGCGATGATGGCGATGATCCGCGACGATCTGGCGCTGCTTGGCATCCATCACGATGTCTTCAGTTCCGAAGCCGAATTGCAAGCCGCGGGCAAACCTGAAGCCGCCGAAGCGTGGCTGCGCGCGCACGATCTCGTTTATGACGGATTGCTCGAAGCGCCCAAAGGCAAAGTCGCCGACGATTGGGAACCGGTTCAAATGCCGCTGTTCCGTTCGACCCGGTTCGGCGACGATCAGGACCGGCCGATCCGCAAATCGGACGGCGCCTGGACGTATTTCGGTGCCGATCTGGCGTATCATTATCAGAAAGCGCAAACCGCCGATGCGCTCGTCAATATCTGGGGCGCCGACCATGCCGGAACGGTCAAGCGCATTCGTGCCGCCGTGGCCGCATTGACCGGTGCCGAGGGCGATGCGATGCCTTTCGAGGTGAAGCTGGTGCAGATGGTCCATCTGTTGCGTGATGGCGCTCCGGTTAAGATGTCGAAACGCGCCGGAAACTTCGTCACGCTGGCCGATGTCGTGCACGAAGTGGGCAAAGATGTGGTGCGGTTCACAATGCTGACCCGCAAACCCGACGCCCAAATGGATTTCGATTTCGCCAAAGTGGTCGAAGCCTCGAAAGACAATCCGGTGTTTTATGTGCAATATTGCCACGCGCGGGTTTGCTCGACTTTGCGCAAGGCCGCCGCAGAGGGATTTGCGCCCGATCCCGCCGCGCTCGATCGTTTGGGTGATGAAGAACTGGCGCTGATCCGGCTGGCGGCGCAGTTCCCGCGCGTGGTCGAAAGTGCGGCGCAAGCGCGTGAAGCGCACCGGGTGGCGTTCTTCCTTTCCGACCTTGCGGCAGGGTTTCATGCCTACTGGAATGTCGGCAACGATCGGCCCGAAAAGCGCTTCATTATGGCAGACGACGCTGCGCTCACGGGCGCTCGTCTGTTTCTGGCTGCGCAAATTGGGCAAGTTGTTAAGAATGGTCTTGCTATTCTGGGTGTTACAGCCGCCGAAGAACTGTAACAACCGCAAGACCAGATAATCGGCGCGCAAGGCAATACGGGACCCGGGGCTATGCACGAAGACGAACACGACCAAGCGCCAGCCAGCCACGAATGGGCGGGCCATGAACCCTCTGCGCACGCACCTTCGCTCGATCTGGGCGAAGAAGAGCGATTGCCGTGGCTGGAAAGTGCGGATGATTTTGAAGCGCCGTCACAGGCTGGCGGCACACGCAAACTGCTGACGTTTGGTGTCGTTGCGCTGATCGTGCTCGGCTTGCTTGTCGAGGGTGTTTCGTGGTTCACCCATCGCGGCAGCCCGGCCAAACCCGCCGATGGCAGCTTGATCGAGGCCAGCAAAGATCCCTACAAAGTGGCGCCCAGCGATCCGGGCGGCAAACAATTTGCTGGCACCGGAGATGCAAGCTTCAAAGTCAGCCAGGGCGAACATCCCGATGCCAGTCTGGCCGGCAATGCGGGAACCACGCCGGCACCTGCCGCTTCATCTTCAGCCGCAGCGCCTTCGGCCAAAGCCGAGCCTGCGCCCAAACCTGCACCAGCCGCGGCAACGCCCGCGCCCGCACACGCCGCCGGCGAAGTGGCAGTGCAAGTTGGCGCATTTTCGACCGAGCCCCTTGCGCAAGGCGCATGGACGCGGTTGAG
>CAIPWG010000351.1 GCA_903868655.1 uncultured Sphingomonadales bacterium | reverse complement strand
TAACTTCATCGGATCGGTCAAACTGCAACGGGACATTGGAACAGATGCCATTTCCGCCATAAACCCCCGTACCGGCGGAAGTCGGCAATGAGGTGCAGATCTGTCCGGCTGGGCCTTGTGGAATAAGCGCGGCTGCTACGGGAGCCAAATACTTGGCCAATGCCGCGCCGGTAGGGTTGGGAATACCCGCCGCATTGTTGGCAATCGCATAAAGCGCATTCAAGCCCGGCTGGATCGTTGAACGATCCTGAACCTGGTTGTTATAGTCCTGCATCGAATCGACGTTGGTGTATTCGTAGTTGCCCGCCAGGTGCAGGTCAAAGCTGTCGCCGATTTCCTGCTTCAAGCTGGCTTGGAAGATAGCGTCGATGGCGTAGTAGCGCGGGTTGAAGCCCGTGTAGACCTGATGCGGATCGGTCGGATTGACAGCCGTTGCATAGCTGCTTGGGCCATACACATTAGCCAGTGCCAATGCAGTTGGAATACCCTGGATCGCGAACAACTGCGCCGATGGCAAGACTGCCGCCAAAGTCGAGTTTGAGTTGGTCACACCGCTGCCCAGAGTGCCGCTCAAGCATCCCAGCACCCCGGTCGGATCGGTCTGACATTCCTGTTTCTGAACGCGCATGCGCGAATCTTTTTCATGATAGTACTGCCCGACCAGGTCGAATGTCGTGCGCGAACTTGGCTGCCAGCGCAGCGATCCACGCAAGCCATATTCATCGCGACCGTCGATTTTCGATCCGTCGTAAAGATTGGTCGTGTAACCGTCGCGCTTCAAATAATAACCCGCCGCGCGTACTGCCACGTCCTGGCCAATCGGCACGTTGAGCATGCCTTTGACTTTGATCGAATTGTAGTTGCCGTATTCGACGTCGGCGGACGCTTCGGTTTTACCAACCACCGGCGGGGCCGAGCGGATATTGACCACGCCACCGGTTGCGTTCTTCCCGAACAACGTGCCCTGCGGCCCGCGCAACACCTCGATCTGCGCCAGGTCGTAAAACTCGCCTTCGAAGAGACGGGTTGCGGGCGACAACGGAGCATCGTTCAGGTGAATTGCGGTCGACGCTTCGCACGATTCACCGACGCACAAGTTGCCGACGCCGCGAATGGTGAAGCTCGACGACGTAAAGTTCGTCTTTGTGAAGGTGACGTTCGGGAGCGACAGTTGAAGGTCGCTGGTCGTTTTGATCTGTTGCTTTTCCAAGGCGCTCGCGTTGAACGCGCTCACTGCAATGGGAACGTCTTGCAGACGCTGTGACTGACGCTGTGCGGTAACGATAATTTCCTGAACCGCGCTAGCTTCCGGCGCGGTGGCCGGCTTGGCAGATTGAGCAAGAACCGGTTGTGACAAAGCGGTGGCGCATACGCCGACCAGCAGGCAAAGCTTGCCCCTCATAGCTTCAGACCTCTCTCTCCAGCGGACCCTATCGTTGACATGCAGGTATCCGTGGGGTGCAGGACATAACGAGACCGAAAGTTTGTCAACCGGTTATTTAAATTGGCCAGATTTGATACGGCATTGGGGCCAAACTGTGGCTATCGAGCCCGCGCCCGCGGTCGCTCAAAACGCGCATGCCGTAACGTAATCACATTTTGATGTGATAATACACTTGCAATTCACATCGTGATGGCACATATCCTTACGCATGTCAGTTGACCTCATTGATCGCATTCGCCGACTCGTCACCGATGGTGGCATGTCGCGCGCCGGCCTCGCACGCGCTGCGGGCCTTCACGCCAACACCTTGCGTGACGTCACGCTGCCGGGTTGGAACCCGACGGCTGACACGCTGGCCAAGTTGGAAAGGGTACTGTCGGACAGCGACGAGACCCCTGCACTGGTCCCAATCGAAGAGATCATCGATGAAGCGCGCAACGGGCGCATGTTCATTCTCGTCGATGACGAAGATCGTGAAAACGAGGGCGATCTGGTAATCCCCGCACAAATGGCAACGCCTGATGCGATCAATTTCATGGCCACCCATGGTCGCGGATTGGTCTGCCTGACACTCACCCGCGCCCGCTGCGAACAGCTCGGGCTCGAGCTGATGAGCCGCAACAACGGTACGCGTCACGAAACCGCCTTCACCGTATCGATCGAAGCGCGCGAAGGCGTGACGACCGGCATTTCCGCAGGCGATCGTGCGCGTACCGTCGCAGTGGCTGTCGACGCTGCAAAAACGCGCGATGACATCGTGACCCCTGGCCACGTGTTCCCGCTGATCGCACGCGATGGCGGAACTCTGGTGCGCGCAGGCCACACCGAAGCGGCGGTGGACATCTCGCGGCTGGCCGGGCTCAACCCGTCGGGCGTGATCTGCGAGATCATGCGTGAAGACGGAACGATGGCGCGAATGGACGATCTGGTGGCATTTGCGCGCCAGCATGGCCTGAAAATCGGTACGATCCGCGATCTGATCGAATATCGCAGGCGCCATGACAATCTCGTGGAATGCACTTCGGTTGCGCCGTTCGAATCCGATTACGGTGGCAATTGGACGATCCGCACGTATCGCAACAAAGTCGATGGTTCGGTCCATCTCGTGCTGCAAAAGGGCACGATCGCGTCCGAACAGCCGACGCTGGTGCGGGTTCACGCCATTTCCGTGCTGTCTGACGTGCTGGGCCAGCCCGGCCCGCGCAAACGCGTATTGCAGCGCGCAATGAGCGCCATCGGTGAAGCGGGTGCGGGGGTAATCGTCTTGTTGATGCCGTCGGACCCGACCCAACTTATTGCCGAAGTCAGCGGCCAGGGCGGCATGGACATGGATTTGCGCAGCTATGGCATTGGCGCGCAGATTCTCGCCGATCTGGGCGTGCATGACATGGTGCTGTTGACGAATTCGCATCGCAATGTTGTAGCCATCGAAGGCTATGGCCTGAACATCGTCGGCGAACAGTCGATCAGCGTGGAGTAAGATTGCGTGGCAAAAATCCTGATTGTCGAAGCCCGTTTCTACGACCACCTCAATGATTTGCTGATCAAAGGGGCCAAGGCCGCGATCAAGGCTGCCGGTCACAAGGCCGAAGTGATTACCGTGCCCGGTGCACTGGAAATTCCCGCCGCCATTGCGCTGGCCGACCAGAGCGGTGATTATGATGGCTATGTCGCGGTCGGAGTAGTCATTCGCGGTGAAACCTATCACTTTGAAATCGTCGCGGGCGAAAGCGCGCGCGGGATCATGGCGCTGACTATCGATGGTCTGGCCATTGGCAATGGCATCCTGACGGTCGAAAATGAGCAGCAGGCGCTGGTCCGCGCCGACCCTACTCAAAAAGACAAGGGCGGCGAAGCGGCCACTGCGGCGCTGGCATTGCTCGCCTTGCGGGAACGGTTCGCCTGATCGGGCTTGGCCCGGCCCATATGGCAGGCGCGATGATGGTCGGATCGGGCGTGGTTCATGCCACCGTCAATGCGATCTTCAAAGCGGGTGGCAGCGACAAAATGTCGGGCCGCGCAATGATCGACGGGTCGAGTGCTCTGCTGGTTATGCCGCTGTCTTTGATCGTGCCGCTGCCACACGGCGCGTGGATCTGGCTGGCAGGTTCGGTGCTGACCCATCTGGTTTATCTGACGTGCCTGGTGCGCGCGTTTTCGTTGGCCGACATGAGCGCGGTCTATCCGGTCATGCGCGGTAGCGCGCCGGTGATTGCAGCTATGGCCTCGTCATTGCTGTTGGGTGATCCGATACCATTGACGATCGCACTGGGTATCGGGTTCGTGTGCCTGGGCACGGTTCTGGTGGCGGCACGCAATGCGCCGCCGTTGCACGCGCTTGGCTGGGCGCTTGGCACGGGCGCAGCGATTGCCGCCTACACGGTGATCGATGCGCGCGGCATCTGCTCCACGCCTTTCGCCGCCAGCTATATCGTGTGGGATTTCATGGCCACAGGAATTGGCATCGGCGGTTATTTCGCACTGCGCCGGGGCCAGGATTTCGTGGAAGCGGTGCGCATCCAATGGCGTGTGGGCCTGGTGGCGGGGGCGCTGTCGATCGTATCGTATGGCTTGGCACTGGGCGCTTATCGGCTGGGCAATGTCGCACGGCTTGCCGCCTTGCGCGAAACCTCGATCGTATTCGGGCTGATCATCGCAGCCGTATTTCTGCGCGAACGGGTCAACCGTACCCGCGCGCTGGGCGGCGGACTGATTGCTGCGGGTGCGGCGGTACTGATCCTGCTGGGTTAGATCGGCGTGCAGCTATCGGCTGTCCGCGCCCGGTCTGCCGCGGCAAAAGCCGCAGCATCGGGCGCCAATCGCCGGTCGAGAATGATACCCTTTGCACTGATTGCGCGCACGACGTTTGTACCGGGCGGCACCGCCTGCCCCGGCAAGGCCAAGGCAAACCGCACGCCTTGTGGCTGGCGCAGCGTGTCAAACACGGCAATGTTATCGGTATTGGCAGCAAACACCGACAACGACAGATAGCCATGATCCACACCCGGAACGGCTGTGACGAGCACAGGCCCGTGCGACAGGTCATAGACACAACTGGCATATGCAAGATCGGGCGAAGGTCGCACCACCCAGCGCGCATGGCTGTCAACGCGGCCGGAAAAGCGGAACGCATTGATCAGTCGACCATGCTCTGACAGCCTGTCCATCGCAATGTGCATGATCACGCGCGGAGCGGCGATAACAGTGGCGACATGCCCCAACAGAGACGCGCCGGCAAAACACAGCGCCAGTTGCACCCCGCGCTTCATGCGCCCTGCCCCTTGTCGCAATCGATCCGTTCCACCCGAGGCAGCGGTATCACACCGAAATCGGCCTGTGCGGCAGGCGTGGGATTGTAAAGCCGCAACGTCAGGTCGTAGTTTCCTGCCCGGCGCGTTGAAAGCCATACCGCGCCGGCCGGTTTGTGGCTGGCAACAATCGCCTGCCACTGCCCTGCTGCGTCAGGGTGAACCCGGGTAGCATCAAACGACAGCGCGCCGTCATCGTTTTGCGGCAAGTAGTTGTCGGCCGCATAAGCCGTGACCGACCACCATCGGCCTGGCATCGCCCCACCCGACACGCGATATTTGCACGTATCGCGCAGACGCTGTCCCGCGTCATCGGTGTTGCGCACCAGATAGATCGCCTGCGACCGGTTCAGCGCCAACAGCCCCGACAGCGCCACGCGCGCGCGGGTCCATGCATCGGCATCGACCGATCCGGTAACTTTGCTGCCCATCCAGCCATCACCCACCGGCGCCATCCCCTGACGCATCCAACCCACAGCCGAGCCGGCGCCCACCATCAGACCCAGCGCCGTGACTGCCGCAAAATGCCATTTAGCCATGATCGAAATACTCGTGTAACCCAAGCGGCTGGTAAGGGCCGATGATCAGTTGTTCGAACACCCCGGTACCCACTTCGCCAGCGCTGGTGGTCACGCGCGCAACCATCTGTACGTGAAAGTTCTCCATCGACGGCGCCATGGGGTTGAGTACGGCCAGATCGATGTCTTCGCGTTCGACCGCCAATGCCCCGTGATAAAGACCGTGGCCCCATTTGGGTGTCACATAGCCCAGCCCCCGCATCTGAAACCGCACCAAGGGTTCAATGTTCAAAGTCAGGGACCCGTCGGGCGCCGCGATTGTCAACGTACCGCGCTCTGGCCAGCGGGTACCGGGCAAAAGCGGCGCGTCCAACCGAGCCGAAGGTGTTTCAAACACATCGGCATGACCCGCACCATCGGGCGCAATCACGGCGCGTGTGTTCCAGGGCGATCCATCGCGGTTGGCATTGAGGTGAAAGAACACCGAACGGTGCGGCAGGTTGATCGGCGTCCACTGCCAGAAAAAGCTTTGTACCACCCCGCCGCCATGCGGCTGCGCGTCGGCGGCCCCGACCGGGCGGACCCCCCATGACCGATCGCGCGTACCCATCGTGGCGGAATGCAGCACATGCCGCTCACCATCGATCTCGATCCAGCCCGAATAGTGCCCGTTCTGGGTCAATCGGGTATAATCCATGTAAGTGCGCGGCCCGATACGATAGGTAAAGCGCGGCTCCTCGATCGGAAATGCGCGGCCGGTAAAGTGCAATTCGGCCGCAATGCCCTCACCCGACACACGCACGGTCAGTCGATGCAATGGTTCGACCACTTCAATTGAAATCGGACCGACGGTCAGGTCCATCCGCTCCATCTGCAATTCGCGTGACGCGTGCAGGCAATGCTCAACGCCGTTGCGGATCACGCTGAAATGCGCATCTGCCACATTAAGATGCGGATAGACGCCAAACGCCACGGCAAAAAAATCACTGCCATCGGGCGCATAACCGTTGAAGAAATAGCGATCATAGAAATTGCGATCCGTGCCCGCATACGCGATCGGTTCGGGTGTCTGGTGCAGTGGGTAATCGTCGCCCTTGGTCAGCATGATCCGGTCTCCACCATCTGTTTCAGCGCGCCAATGCTGTCATAATCGCACGCGAGTTCGCAGGCATTGCGCGCCATCGACAGGAAATTGGCATCACCTCGTTCGGTTCTGACGACAAACGCCGAACTGAACACCGCGGTCGAAACCCCGTGCAACGCGCCCAGACGATATCGATCCCATATCTGATCGCGCGTGAGGGGCACCCCGCGCTGCGTCATTTCAGCGCAGTAGAGCGAAATCAGATCGTCTTCGTGCGGCCGCCGCACCGCACTGCCGATGCCACAGCCCAGAAAATATCCAAGATCCTTGATCGGACAGTCCCACGCTGTCGTCTGCCAATCGACAATCGCCACCGGATATGCCCCGTCGCGTGCTTCGAACAACATGTTGTCCAGCCGGAAATCACCGTGGCACACGGCACGCAAAGCGGGATCGCGGCCATAATAGAGCGCGGCATTCGCATTCAAAGCGTCACACACCGCCATCAGTTCGGGCGCCAGAAGATGCTCGTAACGTTCGCGGAAAATTGCATGCGCCTGCGGATAAAGCTCGGAAATACGGTCCACCAAACCGGGCACCGGTTGCAACCATGCCGCCTCGCCCAGCGCCCTTTGCCCCCAAGTCGGGGCGTGCAACGCGGCGGCCTGAATTACCGCGTTGCGGGCCTGTTCCAGCGTACATCCGTCCAACTGGTTGCCACATTGCGCGGGGCCGAGATCTTCGAACAAAAGCACACATGTCGCGCCATCGTCGCTCACTTCGCTCGCATAGATTTTGGGCGTACGCACATCGATCGCCGGCGCAAGCTCACGATAAAAATGCACTTCGCGCGCATAGAGCCCGAACATGGCCGCAGTCGCGCGGCTGGTGCCATCGGCCGACGCAAATTTGGCGGCCACCGTTTCCGGCCCCGTGCCTGCGCGATCATAAGACAACGTAAAACGCGCAGTGTCACCGACCTGGCCCGTACCGATCAGCACAAATGAAGCGGACACGATGCGACCAGGGCCCATAGCGCCTGCCGCTTGCAACCGGGCTTCGAGCCAGCCGCACGTAACCTCACCCGCTGATATGGGGAATGGCGCCATAGGTTTTTATCCTCTCCGTGCCTCTCAGGCTGACACATCGGACAAAGGATGTGAAGTGCGTTTAATTGATCGCTTAAGTTTGCGGATCAAAACTATCGGCACGCCTCCAGGCCGACAAAAGTTCAAGCCAATGGCGGAAGGGTCGCCGTCTGGCGCAAGGCTTCGCCGAGTGCCAAAGCGGTGGTCGTGGCCAAGTTCATCGACCTAACGGCTGCGCACATGGGAATCCGCACACGCGCATTGCAGGTTTCGGCAATGGCCAAAGGCACGCCTGCGCTTTCTTTGCCAAACAGCAGGACATCGTCAGGCCGATACGCAAAGTCATATGCAGAAGCTGTGGCTTTCGTCGTGAACAGGACCAGCCGGCTCGGCCCGATTGTCGACCTGAACGCGGCGAAACCGACGTGGCGTGCGATGCTCACGTGATCGATGTAATCCATGGCCGTGCGCCGCACCCGACGGTCATCCCAGGCAAAGCCCATGGGTTCGATCAGATCGACTGCTACCCCAAGGCAGGCGCCGAGCCGCAACACGGCACCAACATTTCCGGCAATTTCCGGTTCAAACAAAGCTATGCGCATGGTTGCTGAATGGCGATCCAGCATGGGGCTGGCAAGCCCTGTGGCGTATTGGACAGCCCGGGTTCAGCCGAATTTTGTATCATTACTTAGCTTGGCAGATTTCTTGGGCTGGTAACATGATGTCAGTAGTGTCGCACCGTCCGAGCTTCGGAGGATACGCACGATGTTCAGCTATGCGGTAATGGCGGCCAGTTTGTTCACGGCAGTGGCATCTGCGACTTCGGCGACCGCGGGCGAAAACCACATTGACGGGATCGAGCATGCACAACTGCTCGGTACCCTCGCGCTGAAGGGAAAGCTTCACCACGTTCAGGGCGTTGATCTCGATAGCCGGCATATCTGGGTGACCTCTGTCGATTCCCATGCGCATCGTGGCTATCTCCAGCAATTTGACCGCGCGTCGGGCCAGCTTCTGCAACGGCTCGAACTGACTGACGGGCCGCGCTACCATCCGGGCGGACTGTCAGTCGTAAACCATTCAATCTGGGTCGCGGTGTCGGAATACCGCGCCAAAAGCTCGGCGGTACTCGAAGAAATCGATATCGACAGCTTGCAGATACACCGCAAGATCGCGGTGGCCGATCATTTGGGATGCGTCGCTGCGTCTGATCGCCGCCTGGTGGCGGGCAACTGGGACAGTAAACGTATTTACATTATCGACCTAACCAACGAACAGCCGATGCAAATCGTGCGCAACCCAACACCAACCCATTATCAAGACATGAAACTCGTCGATGGGCAACTTGTTGCCGGTGGTACTGTAAACCGGCACGGCGGAACGATCGACTGGATCGAATATCCTTCGATGAAAGTTGTGCGAACACTGCATTCAGGACCTGCCGGACGCCACATTCCCATAAGCCCCGCCGCACTCTATACCGGCGAAGGCATGGCTTTACAGGGACGCGAACTCTATCTCCTGCCCGAAAGTC
>CAIPWG010000350.1 GCA_903868655.1 uncultured Sphingomonadales bacterium | reverse complement strand
GCAATCGGCGCACGTCGGGCCGGCCCAGCCGGTTTGGTTGCGTGCGCCGATTTTGGCATGGTCAGTGGGTAACCGGGCGGTGTGGCGCAAGCAGGATATCCAGCCCGCCCGGCGCCTTCGCTCCGGCATCGCGTTCGAGCCAGGGGTACCGCATACCGTCGTGATAGGCGATGGTCACCGTATCAAAATGGCCATCACGTTTGACCAGCAAGGTGATCGGCTTGTCGGTGCCTTTCGCTGCGGCAATGGCCGCCTTGATCGCATCGGCATCATAGGCATCGCCACCGACCGCCATGATCTGCGATCCCGGCACGATCCCGGCCTGAAACGCCGGACTGCCCCACAAGGTCTGCGTCACTTTGCCTTCGCGATCGAGCGAAATGCCAAGAGAGTATGTCAGGCCAAGCGCCTTTGCTTCACCCATACGGCCCTGGTCATAGACGTTCGGCTCGGCTTTCCACACCAGATGGTAACCGCCACGTTCGATCCCGCCCAAGGGGACCGGTTGGCCGGGCATTTCAATCCGTTTTTTGAAAAACGCGTCCCAGTCATAGGGATAAACGGACTGGAGCGTGGCCACGACATCGTCGCGGGTATAAGGCAACACACCCCAATCGCCGTTGCGCATGCCATAAAACGCATGGGCAAAATCGTCGATGCCCTTCTTCCCGCCGGTACCGTCGCGAATGATCTGATCGGCCTCCAGCCAGACCAGAGCACCTTCGGTGTAATAGTCTTCACCGCGCGAGATCGACGGAAACGGTTTGGGTCGGCGCGAAGCGAACACCGGATCGGTTGTGGTATCGACCACCGAGCGCCATTCGCGCCCTGCTGTCACCGTGAAACCACCCGCATAACCGGCCAGTTGCGCCAAAACCATCGCCTTGGACTGAACCCCCGACCGCGCCGCCAGCACCAGACCCCAGAACTGGGTCTGGCCTTCATAGACCCACAGCAAGTCGTCGATCATCGGCTGGCGATAATCGGGCGTCCACAACCGCGCCGGGCGACGGTATTTGCCATCCCACGAGTGCGAATATTCGTGCGGAACGACATTGCGGTCCCAATCATTCGCAGTCCAGTCGGTCCATGCCTTGGGCAAGTACGTGCTTTCGTTCGAACGATGATGTTCCAGGCCGACCCCGCTGAGCTTGTCGGTCATCCCCAGCAGAAAATCGTAGTGATCGAAGTGACGCGCGCCGAACGCGATATCGGCCTCTTTGACAAGGTTGCGATACGTTTCGAGATGTTCAGGCTTGATCGCCAAATATTCGGGCTTGTCCGCCACGGCATCGATGAACACGTTTTCACCCACCGGGTAGCGATGCGCATATTTGCCCGCAAAAATCGGCGAATCGACCAACGTCTCGTAATCGGTAACATCCCAGCCATAGCGGTTGCCGCTCTGCGCCTTGCCATCGAGCGCGGTATAGGCGGTCCATCCTTCGGGAAATGTAACGCTCGGCTTCACGCGGATCTGACGGACGTAGTGGCCCGCAGGATAGAGCACCATCTGATCCCATTCCAGATTGATGATTTCGCGGGTCACGGTCACGCGGTCGCCCGGTTCGGCTTTCAGCGCCGGGGTGTGGATCATTCTTGCAACAACATCGTGCGCGCCCGCGGGCAAGTCGATGATATAGGCAAAGACATCGACCGGATCGCGATGCCAGTTCAGTTCCTTGCCTTCGGCGGTGAAATGCAGGCCGACCAGTTCGGCGGGCAGACCCGACCGGCTGTGATGGCCAGGAATCCATTCGGGCAACAACAAGGTCAATTGACTGGCGCCGGGGATGACCGGCACGGTTTCGGTGATTCGCTGGGCACCGCTGGCCAGATCGGTGGCATCAATATCGACAGTGATCGTGCCCGGATAAGCGGTATCCTGGGGATCCGGCACCGCGCGCGTGACCGCAATCGCTTGCGGGAACGTATTGGTGCCAGGTTGAACCTGGGCATGAGCGACGGTGGCAAGGGCAGAGGCAAGGAGCGCTCCACCGCACAACAGCGAAGAGAGTTTGGTCATGGTCGCCATTCATGACGGGATGACGACAATCGTGCAACCACCCCTGCGGGACTGTCGCCGCCTTTTCTTGCAGACCCCCATGCGCTAGAGGCGCGGACCATGAGCACCCCAAAAGACCAGACCCGCCCCGAAACGCCGCAGGCCATTCGCGGCACGCAGGATATTTTCGGCGCCGAAGCCGATGCCTTCGGGTTTGTGGTCGAAACCTTTGAACGCGTGCGCAAGCTCTATCGGTTTCGCCGTGTCGAAATGCCGGTGTTCGAAAAAACGGCCGTCTTTTCGCGCAGTCTCGGCGAAACCACCGACGTCGTGTCGAAGGAAATGTATTCATTCGACGATCGTGGCGGAGAATCCCTGACTCTGCGCCCCGAATTCACCGCGGGGATCGCGCGCGCCTATCTGACCAACGGTTGGCAGCAATACGCGCCGCTGCGTCTCGCCACGCATGGGCCGCTGTTCCGGTATGAGCGCCCGCAAAAGGGCCGTTATCGGCAATTCCATCAGCTCGATGCCGAAGTGATCGGCTCGGCCGAACCCGAAACCGATGTCGAACTGCTGTGCCTGGCCGACCAGTTGTTGCACGAGCTGGGCATTGCTGATGGCGTGACCCTGCAACTCAACACCTTGGGCGATGCCGCCAGCCGCGACGCGTGGCGCACCGCGCTGATCGGCTATTTCCGCGACCACCGCGCCGAGTTGAGCGAGGATTCGCAGGACCGGCTCGAACGCAACCCCTTGCGCATACTCGACTCGAAAGACCCGCGCGACAAACCGTTTACCGCCGACGCCCCACGCATTGATGATTACCTGTCGACAGAAGCGCAGGATTTCTTCGATCGCGTGACTGCCGGGCTCGATGCGTCGGGCGTCGCGTGGCACCGCGCGCCCGGGCTCGTGCGCGGGCTCGATTATTATCGCCACACCGCGTTCGAATTCGTGACCGACCGCCTGGGCGCGCAAGGCACCGTGCTGGGTGGTGGACGTTACGATGGGCTGATCGAGGCGCTGGGGGGCCCGCAGACCCCGGCTGTCGGCTGGGCCGCAGGGATCGAGCGATTGGCCATGCTCGTCGGCAGCAAAACCGAACCAATGGCCGATGTGGTGATCGCGGTCGAAGACGATGCCGCATTGGGCGATGCGGTGCGCCTGCTTGCCGCGCTGCGCCGCGCCGGGCTGTCGGGCGAAATCGTGGCCACCGGATCGCCACGCAAACGCTATGACAAGGCCACGAAAATCCCTGCCAAAGTGCTGGCCGGGCTGTCGCTCATCGAGGGCGCCCCGCGCTTTCGGCTGCGCGGGGATGAAGCGGTGCAGGCGGCGCTGCGCGCAATTCTGCCCGATCATTACCGCGCATGACGATCGCCGATACGCGGCTGGAACAAATCGCCGCACGATTTGCCGAGCT
>CAIPWG010000349.1 GCA_903868655.1 uncultured Sphingomonadales bacterium | reverse complement strand
TTTCCGCTCGTGGCAGAGGCAGTGATCCGGGTTCGTGCGTTGGAAAATGGGCTGTGGCTGGCGTTTGCCAACCGATCGGGCAGTGAACAGGACTACCCGTTCGACGGGCATTCGGCCATCATCGGACCCGATGGCATGTGTCGTGCGCGCGCTGAACAGGATGAAGCACTGCTGTTTGCCACGCTCGATCCGACGACCCTTGGCGCAGCTAGCGCAAACACCCCCTATTTGCGCGAATTGCGTTGGGCCGCACCCAGGCTTTAGTCAGCGCGATCATCGGACCAGCGCCAATCACACGTTCAGGCACTTGCCCCCTACAGCGGTTGCGCTAAGGACAGGGCATAGGCTCGCATAGGCGGAAAAAGGGTTAGGTCATGGCGACTTTCAGTCTTCCGAAGAATTCCACGATCACAGGCAAGTCGCAGCATCATGCTGCGCCGACGCAAGGGCGTGTGCGGAAGTTCAAAGTGTACCGCTATGATCCCGACAGCGGTCAGAACCCGCGTTATGATACTTTTGACATCGATCTCGACCAGTGCGGCCCGATGGTGCTCGATGCGCTGATCAAGATGAAATCGGATCAGGATCCGACGTTGACCTTCCGCCGGTCGTGCCGTGAGGGTATTTGCGGCTCGTGCGCCATGAACATCAATGGCCGCAACGGTTTGGCCTGCACCACCGCGATTGACGATCTGAAGGGCGAAGTCCGCATCACGCCGCTGCCGCATATGGAAGTGATCAAGGACCTGGTGCCTGATTTCACTCATTTTTACGCGCAGTATGCCTCGATCCGTCCGTGGTTGCAGACCGTTTCGCCTACACCGTCGGGCAAAGAGCGTTTGCAAAGCCCCGAGCAGCGCGAAAAGCTGGACGGCCTCTATGAATGTATCTTGTGCGCCTGCTGTTCGACGTCATGCCCCAGTTACTGGTGGAATTCGGACAAGTTCCTGGGCCCGGCGATCCTGCTTCAGGCCTATCGCTGGTTGGCAGACAGCCGTGACGAAATGACCGGCGAACGCCTCGACGAACTCGAAGATCCGTTCCGCCTCTATCGTTGCCACACGATCATGAACTGCGCCAATGTCTGCCCCAAGGGCCTGTCGCCCGCGCGCGCGATTGGCGAAATCAAGAAAATGCAGGCCGAACGCGCGATTTGATCGTAGCGGCGTTTTTGATGTGAGCGAAAGCGAGACAGGGTTCGTCCACGAGCCGGCTGCGGATCATCCCGGCTGGCATTCGTGGGATATGGCGGACAACACGCGCTTCAACGCCCAGGCGATGGGGCGCTTGCTCGTTCGTGAAGAAACCCTGCCCGGCGGAATGCGTTCCGTGCGGCTTCGCATGTTTCCCGAGCGCCGGCACAGCAATCTGCTCGATGCTGTGCATGGCGGCGTTACACTCGCCCTGATAGATATCTCGTTGTTTTCAGGTATTCGGCTAATTCTGGGCGCCGATGCTGCGGGGTCGGTTACGCTCGATCTATCGACTCAGTTCATTGGTGCGGGTCGGATTGGTGAGCCGCTCGATGCCATTAGCGAAGTCTTGCGCGAAACCCGTCGATTGGTGTTCGTTCGCGGCACGATCGAACAGGACGGCCATCTGGTCGCTTCGTACCACGGCACTGTGCGCAAACCATCGGGGCGATGAATGCGTGTCGTTGAGCGGTATCACCAGCTGGTTGCGGCCGGTGAGCTTCGCGCAGACCCTGAACAGGCCGCTGCCGCCGAGCGGCTCGACCGTTTGCAGACCGAACTGGAACAGCTTGCCGCCCCTGTCGGTCTGATCGGACGGCTGCTGGGGCGCACATCCATAGCAAGCCCTCGCGGGATTTACCTGTGGGGCAGCGTCGGGCGGGGCAAATCGATGTTGATGGACTTGTTCCACGACAATCTAGGCCACAGCTCCAAACGCCGCGCACACTTTCACGCCTTCATGCAAGACGTGCACGCGCGTCTGCACGAGGAACGCAAAAAGGAAAGCGGGGATCCCATCCTGCCAGTCGCAGCAGCGATTGCGGCTACCGCGCGCGTGCTGGCGTTTGATGAAATGGTCGTCAACAACAGCGCCGATGCGATGATCATGAGCCGTTTGTTTACTGCGCTGATCGAACGCCACGATGTCGTGATTGTGACCACGTCCAACCGTGCGCCGGCAGACTTGTACAAGAACGGTTTGAACCGTGAGCACTTTCTGCCGTTTATCGCGCTGATCGAAAGCCGGCTCGACGTATTGGGGTTGAACGGCCCGACCGATTACCGGCTCGACCGGATGCAGGGGGTTGGCACCTGGCACACCCCGGTTGGTGACGCCGCCACCGCGCAAGTGCGCGAGGCGTTTTTCCGGCTGACCGACTTTTCCCCCGAAGACAGCGCCAATGTTCCCTCAGCCGAACTGGATGTTGGGGTTGGCCGGTCGCTGCATGTTCCCAAGAGCCTGAAAGGCGTCGCGGTGTTCAGTTTCAAGCGACTGTGCTTGGAGGCGCGCGGCGCGCCTGACTATCTGGCCATTGCGCGCACCTACCATACTGTGATTCTGGTCGCGATCCCTCTGCTTGGGCCTGAACGGCGCAACGAAACGATGCGTTTCATAACGTTGATCGACGCGCTGTATGAGCACAAAGTAAAACTGATCGCGACTGCGGCGGCAGACCCCGCAGACCTGTACGATCGCAGCCTTGGCGGCGACGAGGAAGGCCGCTTTGCGTTCGATCGCACCGTCAGCAGGCTGATGGAAATGCAGTCACAGGATTATCTGGCGCTGGGCCACGGCGAAGACTGAGCACGCCTGCCCCGGCGCTTGCCTACTGGTGCACACTTGCGTTCCAG
>CAIPWG010000348.1 GCA_903868655.1 uncultured Sphingomonadales bacterium | reverse complement strand
GCCGTGTTTCGATTGGGCCGTAAAGGTCCGGGAAGGCGCATCCCAGTTCATGCAAGTATCGAAACCGCACACTGCGTACCGCTACGTCGTCGTCTCGTTCCTTGCGATCGTCTACACATTCAATTTCATGGACCGGCAGATCATGTCGATCCTGCAGGAACCGATCCGGCGCGAGATGGGACTGTCGGATACCCAGCTGGGAATGCTGACGGGACTGACTTTCGCGCTGTTCTACACGATCTGTGGCTTGCCCGTTGCCTGGCTGTCGGACCGGTATCGCCGGGTTTCGCTGATGGCCGCGGCATGCGGGATATGGAGCCTGTTTACCGCGGGTTGCGGGCTGGCTTCAAACTTCACGCAGTTGGCGCTTGCACGGGTCATGGTCGGCGTGGGCGAAGCCGGTGGCTCGCCGCCATCATACAGCCTGATTTCCGATTATTTCCCCCCCGCAAAGCGCGGCACGGGGCTGGCGATCTATTCGCTGGGTGTGCCTGTGGGCTCGGCTCTCGGCGTGGCTGCGGGCGGGTGGGTTGCAGCGCATTATGGTTGGCGCGCCGCGTTTGTTGCGGTCGGTTTGCCGGGGATCATTCTGGCATTTCTGATGCTCCTCATCGTCCGCGAACCGGTGCGCGGCGGGCTCGATCCCGTGCCTGCTGGCGCGGTTGGGCATGAACCCCCGCAGGGTATCCGGGCCGGACTTACGACCTTTTTTGAAAACCGGACGATGGTGCTGACCGCTGTATCGTCGGGGCTATCGGCGTTTGTCGGCTATGCCATGCTCAGCTGGAACCCGCCGTTTCTGGAGCGGGTAAAAGGGATGAGCCTGACCGAAGTTGCCGCATGGTACGGGCTGGTGCTGGGTGTAACCGGGTTTGTCGGTACGTTTGCGGCAGGTTGGCTGGTCGACAGATTGGGGCAACACGACCGGCGCTGGTATGCGTGGGTTCCGGCAATTGCCTTTACGCTGACCCTGCCGGCATTGGCCGGGTTGATTTGGGCCCCCACCTGGCAGATCGCGCTGGCGTTTCTGGCCGTTCCCGCCTTGCTGAACACCATGTACCTCGCGCCAGCACTGTCCGTCGTTCAGAATGCCGCACCACCGTCGCAGCTCGCGCTGGCGGGAGCCACCTTGCTGTTCATTCTCAACCTGATCGGGCTGGGTGGCGGGCCACTCTACATCGGCCGGATCAGCGATGTGGCGAAGGCGCATGGCGTTCAGCAATCACTGGTGGTGGGTTACGAAGCGTTGTTTCCAATCGTGCTGTTGACGATCGGAGCGCATCTGCTGGCGGCACGGTCGATGTCACGCGACAGCGGTTGATCGCAAGGGTTGCCTGCGCGCGGGTTCGGCACGGCATGCCAAGCTGCACGTTTATATCGATAAAACAATAATTTGGCAGAGGATATCAATTTATGGGTCTGTTCGACATGACCGGCAAGGTCGCGGTGATTACGGGGTCTTCGCGCGGTATTGGCGAGGCCATCGCGCATGAAATGGCGGATCATGGCGCAAAAGTCGTCATCACCAGCCGCAACATCGGCCCGTGCGAAACGGTCGCTGCGGCGATCAATGCCCGGCATCCTGGCGCTGCAATTGCGGTATCGTCATCGCTATCCTCAAAGGAGTCGCTGCAGGCGATGATCGATGCGGGCCGTGCCGCGTTTGGCACAATCGACGTGCTGGTGTGCAATGCCGCATCAAACCCCCATTATGGCCCGATGGCCACGATCACTGACGAACAGTTCCGTAAAACACTCGACAACAATATCGTGGCGCAACATTGGCTGATCCAGATGGTTGCGCCGGAAATGATCGCGCGCAAGGCAGGGTCGATCATCATCATTTCGTCGATCGGCGGTTTGCGTGGAACCCCAATTATCGGGGCCTATGGCATTACCAAAGCAGCCGATATTGCGATGTGCCGCAATCTTGCCCGCGAGTTTGGGCCTTCGAATGTGCGGATCAACTGCATTGCACCCGGCCTTGTCAAAACCGATTTCGCCCGTGGCCTATGGGAAAATCCCGAAAACTTGAAGCACTCAACCGCGAACGCGTGCCTTGGCCGGATCGGCGAGCCGCATGAGATTGCTGGTGCAGCCGTGTATCTCGCGTCGGATGCTTCAAGCTTCATGACCGGCCAGACCATGGTTATCGACGGCGGGGTGGTTGTCTGAATACGGCACCATGCGCTGACTTCGCGTTGGCTAACAGCGCAAAGGGCGGACCAGGTGCCACCTGATGGGCTGCACCCAAAGGTCGCCTTGCGGTGGCATCGGTAATCCGCCACCACGATGGCATGGTCGCCGGCAATCCCATTCTGCATGTACAGGCGCTCGGCAAGTCGGTTCCGGGGCCGCGCCGTTTGTTTCAGGATCTCGATCTTGCGGTCGCGGCCGGAGAACTGGTGGCGATCGTGGGCGAGTCCGGGGTTGGCAAATCCACATTGCTCAATGTGTTGGCGGGGCTGGATCTGGCTGACCAGGGCCGCATCACTCTCGGCGGGGTTGATTTTGCCGCGCTGGGCGACACCGCGCGGACGAGGCTGCGGCGCGAACGGATCGGTTTTGTATTTCAGGCCTTTCACATTCTGCCGTATCTGACCCTTAGCCAGAATGTCGCACTGCCGCTGGCCTTGGTGTCGAACGATGCTGTTGCGGCACAATCGCGGGCAGATGCCATGCTCGATGCGGTGGGACTGGGCGGTCGCGGCCCGGGCTATGCCCGTGATCTGTCGGGCGGGGAATTGCAACGCGTTGCGATTGCACGCGCGCTGGTACACCGCCCGGCGCTGATTCTGGCCGACGAGCCGACCGGTAATCTTGATCCGGGTACGGCCGCCAAAGTGCTCGCTTTGTTCGCCGATGCGGTGCGCACCCAAGGTGCGGCAGGCGTGATGGTGACGCATTCGGATGCCTGCGCAGCGGTTGCTGACCGCGTGCTGCGGCTGACCGGCGACGGTCTGGTGGCTGTATGACCGCGCCCGAACCCGGGGTGATGTCCGGGTGGCTGGCGCTGCGTTGGCTGATCGCGGGCGAATGGCGATTTCACCCGGCACGGTTTGTGTTAACCGCCGCTGCGATTGCGGTGGGCGTGGCTCTCGGTTTTGCGGTTCATCTGGTCAATGGATCGGCGCTGGCTTCGTTCGATGGCGCGATGCGCGGCGTCAGCGGCGCGGCAGAACTGTCGGTGCGTGCGACCAGCCCGCTCGGTTTTGACGAAGCGATATATCCCAAAGTGGCGCAAACGCGCGGTGTGGCCGATGTCAGCCCGGTGGTCAGTCTGTCGGCGCAACTTGGCAAGGCGCGGATCACCCTGCTGGGTCTCGATATCATGCGCGCCGCCGCGGTTACCCCCACGCTGGTTGGTATGCCTGCGCAGGGGGCGGGCGACGGTGGTGCTGTGTTTGACGAAGCCGCGCTGTTCCTGTCGCGGCGCGCGATGGCCGAGGCCGGTGTACAGCTTGGCGGACACGTCATGGTCCTGGCCAATGGCCAGACGGTGCCTTTGCGCGTGGCCGGCACATTGGCGGGAGTGGACGATGCCAGTGCGATCGGCGTGATGGATATTGCTGCAGCGCAATGGCGGTTCGCACGGTTGGGGCGGCTCGACCGGATCGATCTGGCGCTGACCGATCGTGGGGTGGCAGAGGCGGCTCTGCGCGTGGCGTTGCCACCTGCGGCTGTGCTGTCGACGCCCGCGGCGCAGAATGCCCAAGGCGATGCGTTGTCGCGCGCATATCGCGTCAATCTGGACATGCTGGCGCTGGTGGCGTTGTTGACCGGTGGGTTCTTGGTCTATTCGGCGCAATCGCTGTCGGTGGTGCGGCGCAGCCGGGCGTTTGCACTGTTGCGGACGTTGGGCATGCCGGGCAGTGGCGTTGTGTCTGCGGTCCTGGCCGAAGGGTTGGTGATTGGGGTAATCGGCGCCATGATCGGGCTGGGCGCCGGTTATGCTCTGGCGTGGGCGGCGTTGCGCTGGATGGGTGGCGATCTGGGGGCGGGATATTTTCGCGACGGTGGTGCGGCTCATGTGGTTTTTCAACCGTTGGCCGCTTTGGGCTTCTTTAGCCTGGGCGTACTGGTAGCGGGGCTTGGCAGTGCCATGCCCGGACGCGTCGCGGCTGCGGCTGCACCGGCTGCAGCTTTGAAAAATACAGGTGACATGCTCGACCCGCGCGAACCAGTCGCCTGGTGGCCGATGGTCGTATTCATGGCGGCCGGTACGGGCTTGGCATGCTTGCCTCCGGTAGGCGGGCTGCCGCTGTTCGGTTTTGCCGGGATGGCATTGATGCTGGCTGGCGGGGTGGTCGGGGTTCCATGGTTTGCGCGGTTTCTGCTGACACCGCTGGCGCGATGGCGGCGTGGTCCGGTTTCTGGGCTGCTGGCGACGCAGCACTTGCATGGAGCACCAGCGGCAGCCGCGACCGCATTGTGCGGCATTGTTGCGTCAACCGCGCTGATGATCGCGATGGCAACGATGGTCACCAGCTTTCGCGGAGCCG
>CAIPWG010000347.1 GCA_903868655.1 uncultured Sphingomonadales bacterium | reverse complement strand
GGCAAGTCCGGCGCGGCATAAGGATCGGCTTGCGCCGCTGACGCTTTGCCGTGTTCAACCGTCGTGATGATCCGCGCCACGCCGATCGCGCCTAGCCAGTCGAGTGCGTCGGCGTCGTGGATATAGATCGCCTCTGGCTGGGTGGCCTTGCGATAATACATGTGAGTACGCGTCGCCTCGCGCACGGCATCCAGCTTGGCTGCGGGAAAGCCGAGACTGACCAGCACTTCGCCCAGCTTGGCGGCGCCGACATCGGAATGGTCGTGGGTCAGGTCCTTGTCTTCCCACGGTTCAAACCCGGCGATGTCGTGGATATAGGCTGCGGCAAACAGGACGTCGTCATCGACCTTTACCCCGTCGGCATGCGCCAGATCGCGCGCGACACTGTAATCGCGCCGGCTATGCTGCCACCCCCAGGCCGGATGGCGGAAATGCGCCTTGGCAAAGGCCTCCAGCCCCACGCGCCAGTCTTTGGGAGCTTCGGCGTGCGCCGGGACGGCCAGAAGCGCCCCGAACAGGGCGGTCACAGTCATTGCGATGCGGGTCATGAAACATTCTCCTTGCCCAACAATCGACTGCGCAGCGCCCCTATTGTCAAGCGCCCCCGCAGGGCAGGGGGTGACACGACGCGGCTGCGTGCCTATTTTCGGCGCCAACCGTAAGGAACCAGCCCGATGCAATTCGACTTTGCCGACGTGTCTCCGCTTGATCGCTATCGCCTGATGGCCTCTGCCATCACTCCGCGCCCGATTGCCTGGGTCACGTCGCAATCGGCGCAAGGCGTGCGCAATGCCGCGCCCTACAGCTTTTTCAACATGATGGGCGCCAATCCTCCGATTGTTGCGATCGGCATGATGCGGCAGGCCGATGGCACGCACAAGGACAGTGCCGCCAATGTGATCGAAACCGGCGAATTCGTTGTCAATCTCGTATGCGAAGCCGATGCCCCGGCGATGAACCTGACGTGCATCGACGCGCCCGCAGGCGTTGACGAAATCACGCTGGCCAGTCTGGTCACTGCGGCATCGCTCGGGGTTGCGCCACCGCGTATTGCCTCTGCCCCGGTGGCGATGGAATGCCGTGTGTTGCAAACGCAGGAAATCGGCACGACCACGCTGGTGATCGGGCAAGTGTTGCATTTCCATGTGCAGGACGAATTTTACGATGCGCAGACCCGGCGGATCGAT
Source organism: uncultured Sphingomonadales bacterium (assembly GCA_903868655.1). Lineage (GTDB taxonomy): Bacteria > Pseudomonadota > Alphaproteobacteria > Sphingomonadales > Sphingomonadaceae > Novosphingobium. The sequence goes on along the minus strand of CAIPWG010000347.1, from coordinate 3,374 downwards.
ACGCCTGCCATGCAGTTGGTCGGGCGGGTCCACGGCGCCGGGTTCTATGCGCGCGGGACCGACTTGTTTGAACTGCACCGGCCAAGCTGGGCAGATCATGAAATCCGCAAATAGGGCATAGCCATCGCGCCGCATTTTGCTCATGATAGGGGAATGCATGACACCACCCTGACCGCGCCGAATTCGGCCGAAGCCCGCGACATCCGGTTCCACCTGCACAGCTATACCAATGCGCGTCTGCACGAACAGACCGGGCCGCTGGTGATCGAGGGCGGTGACGGGATATATGTGATCGACAGCGAAGGGCGCCGGTATATCGAAGCGATGTCCGGGTTGTGGAGTGTGGGGCTGGGGTTCAGCGAAAAGCGCCTGGTCGCTGTTGCGCTCGACCAGATGAACACGCTGCCGTTCTATCACACGTTTACACACAAATCGCATGGGCCAGCGATCGATCTGGCGGAAAAGCTGGTCACGATGTCCAGCCATCTGACACCCGGCGGCATGAGCAAGGCGTTTTTCACCAATTCGGGGTCAGAGGCCAACGACACCGCGATCAAACTGATCTGGTACCGGTCCAATGCGCTGGGCAAGCCTGAAAAGAAAAAGCTGATCTCGCGGGTGCGTGCTTATCACGGGGTCACGCTCGCGTCGGCCAGCCTGACCGGTTTGCCCAACAACCACCGTTCGTTCGACTTGCCGATCGAGGGCGTGCTGCACACCGGATCGCCGCATTATTGGCGCGATGGGCTGCCCGGCGAAACCGAGGAAGAATTTGCCACGCGCCGTGCCGAAGAACTCGATGCACTGATTCAGGCCGAAGGTCCCGACACGATCGCCGCGTTCTGGGCCGAACCGGTCATGGGCGCAGGCGGAGTGGTGGTGCCGCCGGCGACGTATTGGGAAAAAATCCAGGCAGTGCTCGCCAAATACGACATCCTGTTTGTGGCCGACGAAGTGATCAACGGGTTTGGCCGCACCGGGGCGATGTTCGGCTGTGATACTTACAATATCCAACCCGATATCGTGATCGTGTCCAAGCAATTGTCGTCATCATACATGCCGATTGCGGCCTTGATCGCCAACGATCGCGTGCTGGGGCCGGTGATGGATGAATCCGGGCGGATCGGAACGCTGGGGCATGGCTTTACCGCTGGTGGCCATCCCGTGGCCACCGCGGTCAGTCTGGAATGCCTGCGTATCATCGAAGAAGATGGGTTGGTCGCCAATTGTGCGAAGCAAGGTGCACGACTGCGTGCGGGGCTTGCCGCGCTGGCGGATCACCCTCTGGTGGGCGAAGTGCGCGGTGTGGGCATGATCGCAGCGGTCGAACTGGTCACCGACAAGGCTGCCAAACGCGGGCTGGATGTGCCGGGCAAACTGGGTGCGATGGTCAACAAGGCCTTGCAGGACAATGGAGTGATCTGTCGCGCAGTGCTCGATGCTATCGCGTTCTGCCCGCCGATGATCATCACGGAAAGCCAGATCGACGATATCCTGGCGGCGTTTTCGTCAGCACTCGATCGTGTCGCCGCCGATCTCGGGCTCTGATTGATGGCGACAGCGCGCAGGCCGGTCGAGCTGTCGGTTCGTGGGGTGATCCTTGGCGGGCTGATCTGCGTGGTGTTTACCGCGGCCAATATTTATCTGTGCCTGCAATCGGGGCTGACATTTGCCGCATCGATCCCCGCAGCGGTAATTTCGATGGCCGTGCTGCGGCCGTTTCGCGATTCGGGTATTCTGGAAAACAACATTGTTCAGACGATTGCATCGTCGGCGGGCACGCTGTCGTGCATGGTGTTTATCCTGCCGACGTTCCTGATGATCGGGCATTGGGCAGACATTCCGTTCTGGCCTTCGTTCTGGTTGTGCGCTTCGGGCGGGGTGCTCGGCGTGGTCTATTCGATCCCCTTGCGCCGCAGCCTCGTTACCGGATCGGACTTGCCATATCCCGAAGGCGTGGCTGCGGCCGAAGTCTTGCGCGCGGGCGAGGCAACGCGCAGCGGTGGGGAAGATGCGGCCGAAGCGCGGCTGGGCTTGCGTGCGGTGATCACTGGTTCAATTGCTTCTGCGGTGATGGCGCTGTTGGTGGGAACGCGCCTGCTGGCAGCGGAAGTTGCTGGCTATGCCCGGTTTGGCGCAACAGCGACCGGCATGACAATCAACATGCAGCTTGCCCTGTTTGGTGCGGGCCATCTGATCGGGCTGGCGGCAGGCATGGCGATGTTGACCGGGCTGGTGCTCGCCTGGGGCGTGGCGGTGCCGTTGATGACGCTGTGGCATCCTGCGCCGGGACCGGCGGTCGATCTGGCCATGGATGTCTGGCGTCATAAAGTGCGTTTCGTATTTGCCTCCGCGCTTGCGGTCAGCGCGCTGTGGACGCTTGTGCGGCTGGCCAGGCCGGTGGCGGGCGGCGTGGTCTCGGCGTTCGCTGCGCAAGCGCGACGTCGCGCGGGCGAAGTGCTCGAACGCACCGAACAGGATCTGTCGTTTACCTGGATCGGCGCACTGGTGCTGTTGTTGCTGATCCCGGTCGGTGTGCTGTTGCACGGGTTTATCGCGGGCACGCCGCTGGCCCGGTTTGAGCTGCCGCTGATGATCGCGGGCATCCTGTTTGTGGCGCTCACCGGGTTTATGGTTGCGGCGATCTGCGGCTATATGGCGGGGCTGATCGGTTCATCGAACAGTCCGGTATCGAGCTTGGCCATCATCGGCGTGATCTGTTCGGCGGGGCTGTTGTCGATCACCGTAGAACCGCATCTGGGGGTGGACGCGCGGCCCGCGCTGGTTGCGCTCGCGCTGCTCGTGGCCGGGTTTGTGTTGGGCGTGGCGACAATCGCCAACGACAATTTGCAGGATCTGAAAACCGGTGAACTGGTGGGTGCGACACCGTGGCGACAGCAAGTCGCGTTGATCATCGGGGTGATCGCAGGCGCTGCGGTGATTCCTCCCATCATGGTGTTGCTTGGACATGCTTATGGCTACGCCGGGGTGGCTGGCGCGGGGCCAAAGGCATTGGCCGCGCCGCAAGCCGTGCTGATTGCATCGCTGGCGGGGCAATTCATCGGTGGAACGCTCGATTGGTCTTTGCTGGGCGCGGGCGCGTTGATGGGGGTGGGCTTCATCGTGCTCGATACGGTGCTGGAACGCTGGTGGAATCTGCGTTTGCCCCCGCTGGCGATCGCGTTTGGCGGCTATATTCCGGCCGGAACGATCAGTATCGTGATCATCGGCGCAGTCGCAGGGCACGTTTACGAGACCCAGGCCGACAAACGTGCAAAGACCCCGACGCAGGCCGCGCTGATCCGTCGGCTTGGGGTCATTCTGGCCTCTGGACTGATTGTCGGCGAAAGTCTGGTCAATGTCGTGTTGGCAGG
>CAIPWG010000346.1 GCA_903868655.1 uncultured Sphingomonadales bacterium | reverse complement strand
AGATGATGAGCTTTACCGCTGCACATGGTGCCGAACAGGCCAATGCCGGGATTCGTCCATTGGGCATGGGTTCGGGCAATGCCGCGCTCGATGCGATCCACCCACAATCACACCAGGGTGTATGTGGCGATGCGATCGCTGCGCGCGAAGGCATCCCGCGCGAAGCGCTTGACGCATTGGCGTTGGTCAGCCAGCAGCGCGCGGCCGTGGCGATTGCCGAAGGCCGGTTTGCCAAATCGCTGGTGCCGGTGCTGAACGACGATGGCAGCGTGGCGTTGGATCACGAGGAATTTCCACGCCCGGAAACAACGCTGGAGGGTCTGGCCTCGCTCAAGGCCAGCTTTGACGGGATCGCCGATTTCGACCTTGGCGGCACCACATTCCGCAAGCAGATCACGCGCCGCTATCCCGATCTCGCATGGAAAGGTGTGCATCACGCTGGCAATTCGTCGGGCGTTGTCGATGGCGCAGCCGCGATCCTGATTACCAGCCCGGCTTATGCCGAAAAGCATGGCCTGAAACCCCGCGCGCGCGTGGTGGCCTATGCCAATCAGGGCGATGATCCGACGCTGATGCTGAACGCGCCGGTCCCAGCCGCAAAAAAGGTGCTGGCGAAAGCCGGCCTGACCGTAGACGACATCGATCTTTGGGAAATCAACGAAGCCTTTGCGGTTGTTACCGAAAAGTTCATCCGCGACCTCGAACTCGATCGTAGCAAAGTGAATGTGAACGGCGGCGCCATGGCGCTGGGCCATCCGATCGGAGCGACCGGATCAATCCTGATAGGCACCGTGCTCGATGAACTTGAACGCACCGGTGGCCGTTATGGCCTGGTGACGATGTGTGCGGCTGGCGGGATGGCACCGGCGATTATCATCGAACGGATCTGATCCGCACGGATACACCAAAAACGGCGCCGGTCCTTTGGATCGGCGCCATTTTCAATACACCCCGCATCCTTTGTATGAGGGTTTTGGTGCGCGGGCTTCGACAGGCTTGGCCCGAACGGGTATGCGTGAAACGGTTCGAGTACCATCCGCCGGGGAGACAGCATCGCCATGCAAAATGCCGAAGCCTTTGCCGAATACACGCCATTCGATTTCACCGATGGCCCCTATACCCGCAAAGTCTGGCGCAAGGGCAGCGGACCGGCGGTTATCATCATGCACGAAATGCCGAATCTGCATCCGCTGGTCCTGCGTTTCGCCGATCGGGTGGCTGATGCCGGCATGACTGTGTTTTGCCCCAGCCTGTTTGGCGAAGATGGACGCATTCCCTCCAAACGGTACATGTTGACGCAGGCAGTGTGGACGTTGTGTGTGCGGCGCGAATTCAATGCCTGGGCCAATGGCAAATCGAGTCAGATCGTGGATTGGCTGCGCGCACTGGCCCGCCATGCTCATGCCGAATGCGGCGGGCGCGGCGTGGGCGCGGTGGGCATGTGCTTCACCGGTGGCTTTGCACTGGCAATGATGACCGAACCTGCGGTTGTCGCGCCGGTGCTGTCGCAACCGTCGCTGCCGTTGGGAAAAAAGGGAGCAGCGCTGATCGATTCGACCGAGGCAGAGCTTGCCTGCGCCAAAGCGCGGTTCGAAGCCGAAGATCTGACCATGTTGGGTTTGCGCTTTACCAGCGACAAGCTGGTTCCCGACACACGGTTTGCGATGCTGAAAGACCGGTTTGGCGACCGTTTTCGCGCGATTGAGCTCGACGACAGCGATGCCAACCCCGATACCCCGTTTGACCCGCATTCGGTTTTGACATGGCACGTAATCGATGAACCGGGCAGCACAACACGCAGTGTAGAGGCAGAGGTGATCGGATTTTTCCGTGATGCCACCGCCCCGCTTGCAGGGCCCGCCCCCGCCTTGTAGAGCGCGGCACAATCAACCCTAACGCGCATTCCCAAAGGACGACCATGGCCGCCCAGTACGCCTACGTCATGAAGAACATGACGAAGACTTTCCCCGGCGCCCCAAAGCCGGTGTTGAACGACATCAACCTGCAATTTTACCAGGGTGCCAAAATCGGCATTGTCGGCCCCAACGGTGCGGGCAAGTCAACCCTGATGAAAATCATGGCCGGTATCGACAAGGATTTCACCGGTGAAGCCTGGCCGGGGGAATATATCACTGTCGGCTATCTGGCGCAGGAGCCCGAGCTCGATCCGACGAAGACCGTGCTGGAAAACGTCAAGGATGGCGCACGCGAAGTGGCCGATCTGGTCGACCGCTTCAACGAAATTTCCAACATCATGGCTGATCCGCCGGAAGACGTCGATTTTGACGCGCTGATGGATGAAATGGGCGACTTGCAGGGCAAGATCGACGCGGTCGATGGCTGGACGCTAGACAACCAGCTCGAGATCGCGATGGAAGCGCTGCGGTGTCCGCCATCGGACTGGTCGGTGGAAAACCTGTCGGGTGGAGAACGCCGCCGCATCGCCTTGACCCGGCTGCTGATCCAGAAGCCGTCGATCCTGCTGCTCGACGAACCGACCAACCACCTTGACGCAGAATCGGTCGAATGGCTGGAAAACCATCTCAAGGAATATGCCGGCGCGGTGCTGATGATCACCCACGACCGCTATTTCCTCGACAACGT
>CAIPWG010000345.1 GCA_903868655.1 uncultured Sphingomonadales bacterium | reverse complement strand
CCGATCTAGCGTTGGATGCAGCGTTCCGGGCGCGCTCAGGCGGGCGAGCGCCGGCAGTGCCAGGCCAAACTGCGCCTGCAGGACGTCCGAGGTGGCATCGGTGGAGCCGTCGTCGGCAATGAGGATCTGCTCGGGGGGCTCCGTTTGGGACTCGAGGCCCGCGATGGTCACCGGCAGAACGGCCGCCTCATTGTGGGCGGCGATGACCACGCAGAGGCTGGGCCGCGGACCCGTCGTGGCGACGCGCGAAGGCTGCAGCAACTTGAGACCCTGCCAGCCCACAAAACACTGCAGCGCGGTGTCGTACGCAATGTAGACCGCGCCCACCAGCCACGCCAGTAGTCCACCGTGCGCCAAGCCCAGGCCCAGCGCGAACAAAACGATCCATGCGAGCAACACCGCGCCATGAATGGCTACGCTGCGCCAGGGCGTCGCGGGCGGCGAGACCCGCGGCGACGCCAACTGCAATGCCACTGCGAGCGGATCATTCACGGGTGTTTCCAATAAAAGTTTGCCCGGAGTGACCCGTGCCTTATGCCGCACTGGCGGAGGGGATTACAGAGCGCCGGTTAAACGGTGGACCAGCGCGGCGCTGTGGTAAAAACTGCGGAAAGTTTGAGCGTCAATACGCGGGCGCGCACACGAAGCCGCTCACGATGTAAGCATGCGGACTAGGACAGCGCAACCGGCGTGATAGTTCCTATTTTCAAGATTGGATAACCATGGCAACGCTACGGTACACAAGAACAGCGGTTGTGCTCCACTGGCTGGTGGCTGCGCTTATCCTGGTCAATCTTGCCTTGGCTCTATCGGTGGACCAACTGAACGATGCCTGGGTGCGCCCGGTCATCGACACCCATAAGTCCATCGGCATTACGGTGCTGGGCCTCGCATTGATGCGCATCCTATGGCGCCTGGCGCATAAGCCGCCGCCGTTACCGCAGGGCTATACCCCCTGGGAAACGCGCGCGGCGCAAATCGCCCATGGCACTCTGTACGCTTTCATGATCGCCATGCCGGTGTCGGGCTGGATGCACGATTCCGCGTGGAAGGATGCCGCCACGCACCCGATGCGCCTTTTCGGCGTGGTGCCGTGGGAGCGCCTGGGGTTCATTTTGAACATGGAGCCGGCTGCCAAGGAGGCTTTTCATACGCTTCTGGGGACCATACACGCCAGCCTGGGATACACGCTGCTGGCGCTCTTGCTGCTGCATATTGTCGGTGCGTTGAAGCATCAGTGGCTGGATAAGGAACCGGAGTTGCAGCGGATGTCGCTTTAGAAACGCCCGACATCGACCGACCATTCACGACCTGACCCCTCCGGCCCTTTGCCCTTCCAGGCCTATTGTGGCGGTCCCTCGACCGCAACGGCCGTAAACCGCGCGCACTCTGTCGCAATCGCCAATTTTGCAAACGTCAGTTTGTTCTGGGAATTTCTTCCAAACCCAGCATTTCACCTGTGTTGCCATCGATAACGGCGAGCGCCGTTATTTTTCGGACGATGAGCGGCAGGAAGCGGACCGACGAGGTTTTGTTTGCGTATCGACTCACGGCAAATCCAACGGCCTCAGCGCTATTTCGCAATTCTTTTGCGATTTCATCGACCGACCGCCCCCTGTCCCGAACCTGTGCCCGGACATCCGGGTATGGAACGAAATAATGCGGCATCTGAAAAATATCGCCATGGCCTTCCACGGCGGAGAACAGCAATTGATTGTGTTCCTCCGGATCGGTAGGAAACCGGACACCGACCAGTTTTGGTCCCAACCACGGCGCGGCTAATTCGTCATGCGATGAATTTCTCGCGACGTTTGGAACAACAAGCTCGTCTGCGAGCGACACATTGAACTGGCCCGCGTTTTAAACTATGTATGCAGGCCGGACCATGAGCAAGGTTGTCAGGCCATACGCCATGGCGGAAAGCTGGATGACCGCGATTATCGCTATGTCGCGTCCCAGATCCTTGCGCGTTTTTTTAACGTTGAAAATCACCAGGGTCATCACGGGGCCCAGCATGATGTCGCAAGCGATCAAAATAAAAAAGATGTCGCGGCCATTTGCGAGTTTGAAAAGAGGTGACGGGTACCAAAGCTGCGTGACGAGCAAGACGAGGACTAAGGCCAGGACAGCGCTTGCAGCAAGGTGGATTCCGGCCGCGTACAAGCGCTTGCGCAACGACGGAAGCGACAGCGCGTTGGCGACTCTCATGCTGAAACCCGATATTCCCGTTCCTTACCGGCAGACAGCCGGAGCGTTGCGAGGGAGAAGCCCCGGAACAACGGCGATCGGGGCCACAGGTGCCGCTGCCTTGCCGGCTGCATAGCAGGTCCAAAGGATAGCGCCAACGGGTGGCGTACCGGCTGCGAGGACCGCACCGCCAGACGTCGGCATTATCGCCAAGGTATTACTGCCAGCAGGAGCCACGACCGGTGCGTACGCAACATCAATTTCGCCATTGGCGGTAACGATGGAAATGCTGGTGACATTAGGCGTTGCAATGGCGGCTTGGGGTCAGGTCTATACCGGTCGCTTTTGGCTACCAGCCAAGGCAGTGGCCAAACCGATATCGCCGGCTATCGTTTGCGGATGTCACGTCCCCTGCGAATTGCCATTGCCGGCGGCCTCTACCACGCTACATCGCGCGGCAATCGGCGAGAGAAAATCTACTGGGACGATGCGGACCGCCAAACCTGGTTAGACGTTGTCGGCAAAGTATGTTCCCGGAACTTGTGGCGTGTGCACGCTTGGTGCCAGATGTCGAACCATTACCATCTGGTGGTTGAGACTCCCGAAGCCAATCTTGCCCAAGGCATGCGCCTGCTCAACGGGGTCTACACGCAACGAACCAACAAACGTCACAAGCGTTGCGGCCATATTTTCCAGGGTAGATATCACGCAGTATTGATCGAACGGCACACACACCTTCTGGAACTTTCACGCTACGTCGTGCTGAATCCCGTTCGTGCCGGAATCCTCCGTGATCCTGCTGATTGGCCCTGGAGCAGCTACGCAGCAATGCTTGGCAATGCGACGGCACCAAGTTGGTTTTTGACGCAATGGTTGCTCGCGCAATTCGGAACCGCGCAGTCCGAAGCGGTGCAGCGGTACAAAAATTTCGTTCTGGCGGGAATCAACACCTCCCCGTTATGCGTGCCCGAATTGCTGCCAAGCGCCGCCGGCACTAGCGAATTTGTTGTTGCAGCACTTGCCCTTGGGCGTAAATCCGCCGACGGCACGGATCTGACCGAGGTGCCCCGCGCATATCGGCGTCCACCAACACCGACATTGCCGGAACTGCAGGCGCGGTATACAAATCGCGATGCGGCCATCGCACAGGCGTACGCCACCGGTGGATACAGCATGCGCGAAATCGGCTTGTACTTTGGTCTGCACCGGACGACCGTGGCAAAGACGGTGCGTTCCTTCGAGTCGCAGCGAGTGACCGAAATGGCCGCCGTTTCGCAAGTTGAAACGGACCGACAAGTATCGACCTGACCCCACGGCAAGACCCCACGGCAAGCGGCAAGTATTGGTCTTTACGAT
>CAIPWG010000344.1 GCA_903868655.1 uncultured Sphingomonadales bacterium | reverse complement strand
CCGATACGGCTGAAGACCATTTTGTGGCGTGGGCTGAACTGTCCCGGCGTCATGGACTGACGTTTGACCGTGCTTTCAATGAACGACTTAAAGGTGTCGACCGCGCCGGATCGCTTCGGCTTATTTTGGAAAACTCCGGTGTTAATCTGCCCGATGACACTTTTGCCGCGTACCTCGCTGAAAAAAATGCGCTTTATCGTGATCGCCTGGCCGCCTATTCGCCAGCCAATCTGTTCATCGGCGTAAAGCCGCTGTTTGCGGCTGCGCGTGCGGCAGGCCTCAAGATAGCGCTCGCTTCTGCAAGCCGTAACGCACGCGATGTCCTGTCGCGGCTGGGCATTGCGGATCAGTTCGACTTTGTCGCTGATGCGGCGGCCATGCCCGCTACAAAGCCGGCGCCCGATATTTTTCTGGCGTGTGCTCAGGCACTAGGCGTCGCGCCATGGGCTTGTGCTGGCATCGAGGATGCTCAGGCCGGGGTAGATGCGATCTTGTCCGCAGGCATGGTGGCAATCGGCATCGGCCCCCTGCTCGGGACACAGCGGAATGTGGCGCAGATCGCCGATTTGTCGCTCGATCAGATCCTGACGGCCCACACCGATCATCGAACCGCACGCCACAAGGCGTAGCCACTCCACGGGAGGAACTACCAATGACAATGAGAGGAAAGACCATGACAGCCAAACAAATGCTTTTGTCGACGATGGCGATCGTTGCGATCCCTGCGCTGGCGCAGGCGCAAACTGCGCCAACTGCGGCCGCGACGCCCGTGAACGATGTTGCGCCCAGCGACATCATCGTGACTGGTCGCGCTGCTGGCAACGGCATCAAGAAGCTCGAAGCAGGCTATTCGATCACCACGCTGTCATCGAACGATATCGCAATCCAAAACCCCAAGAGCACCGGCGATCTGTTGAAATCGGTCCCCGGCATCTGGGTTGAAAGCTCAGGTGGTGTCGGCACATCGAACGTGTTTGTGCGCGGCATTCCGACCACCGGCGACGCGCCGTTTGTTACGATGCAGTTCGATGGCGTCCCGGTCTATGGCGTAAACAGCCCTTCGTTCATGGATCAGACTGCGTTGGTGCGCATCGATGAAACCATCGCGAATGTCGAAGCGGTGAATGGCGGTCCGGCAGCATTGTTTTCTGACGGACAGCCGGGTCTGACAACCAACCTGATCTTGCGCGAAGGCCATGACGCCACCGCAGGCGATGTCAAAGTTTCGGCAACCGATTATGGCGCACGCCGCATCGACAGCTATTTGTCGGGCAAGTTGAGCGAAGACACCTATTACATGGTCGGCGGCTATTATCAGGCCGGCGATACAGTGCGTTCGGCAGGCTTTGACACCGAAAAGGGCGGCCAAATCACAGCAAATATCACGCACAAATTCGAAAACGGCAAGATCAACCTGTTTGCGCGCTATACTGACGATCATGGCGAATGGTTTCTGCCGTTTGCGACCAATGTGCCGGGCCTGAACCTCGGCACATACAACCAGCTCAATAACTACACCCGCTTTCTGACGATTGTAACGCCGGGTTCAGGCGGTTCATCCACCCAATTGACCGACATTGGTGCGGGCCGTGGTTGGAAAGGCGTAAT
>CAIPWG010000343.1 GCA_903868655.1 uncultured Sphingomonadales bacterium | reverse complement strand
GTACAACCCGGTGTTCGAAATGGACGGCAAAGTCGTCAAAATCGTCAAATTCGCAACCGACGTCACCGGACGTGTCCAGCATGTCAACGAACTCGCCGATGGCCTGACCAAGCTGGCGGTCAACGATCTGGATGCCGATCTGAATGTGGCGTTTGTGCCTGAGTTTGAAATGTTGCGCACCGATTTCAACAAGTCGTTGCGTTCGTTGCGTGCGACAGCAGCGATTGCCGACCGGATCGCGAACGGCGATCTGTCGATCGAACCCAAACCATTGTCGGATAGGGATACACTGGGCATTGCCATGCAGGCCATGACTCTGAACTTGCGCCAAACCGCCGCGGTGGGCGGTGCGATCGCCGATGGCGATCTGACTGTCGAAGTCAAACCGCTGTCAGATCACGATGCGCTTGGCCTTTCGCTGCAACAGATGGTTGATCGGTTGCGGACGATTGTCGGTGACGCGATCGGTGCGGCGAACAACGTTTCGTCGGGCAGCCAGCAGTTGTCGTCGGCATCGCAGCAGATTGCACAAGGTGCATCCGAAGGCGCGGCCTCAGCCGAGGAAGCGTCGGCGTCGATGGAGCAGATGGCATCGAACATCAAACAGAATGCCGATAACGCGGCACAGACCGAAAAGATTGCGCGCCAGTCGGCCAAGGACGCCGAACTGTCGGGCGAAGCAGTGGTGCGCGCGGTCAAGGCGATGAGCACGATCGTCGAAAAGATCGGCATCGTGCAGGAAATAGCGCGCCAGACCGACTTGCTCGCGCTCAATGCGGCGGTGGAAGCGGCACGCGCGGGTGAACATGGCAAAGGCTTTGCCGTGGTCGCATCCGAGGTGCGCAAGCTGGCAGAACGGTCGCAGGCTGCGGCTGCCGAAATTTCGGCAATGTCGAGCGACACGGTCAAATCGGCGCAGGAAGCAGGCGAGATGCTGAACCGGTTGGTGCCCGATATTCGCAAGACCGCAGAACTCGTTTCTGAAATCTCGGTGGCCTGCCGCGAACAGGATATTGGCGTCAGCCAGATCAATGTGGCGATCCAGCAGCTTGACGAAGTGACCCGGCAGAATTCGAGTGCGGCCGAAGAGATGTCGGCAACTTCAACCGAACTGGCCGAGCAGGCGAGCGAATTGCAGGCCTCAATCGATTTCTTCACGGTCGATGGCGACAGCCGTTCTGACAAGCCGGCAGCGCGCGTGGCTGCGCGTCCAGCGGCAAAAACGGGCAAGCCTGCCATCCGGTCATCGGCACCTGTTTCGGGCGCAAAGAAGGCGGCTGCCGCGCCGCGTTTGAGCGTTGCCAAACAGCAGGAGCGCCTGCGGGGCTTCGCACTCGACCTGTCGGTCGGCGGCCCTGATGACGAAGACATCGCGTTCAAGGCGAGCGCCTGACGCGGTCCTGCAACGCCGGGGTCAAAGCAGGCGCAATCTTCGTTGACCCCCGACCGCAATCGAGCTATGCGCACCGTCCCGAATTCAGGTGACGGTGCGCAGCGTTTTGCGGTGATTGGATGTCCAATTCTGCGGTTTGCCAGCCTTGCCCGGGTTCGATTGTAGACTGCCGCATGGCCGGGCGCGAAGCCCGGTGGTCATGCGGATCATGAACCAGCCTGCATCTTGTGTCTGGATCGGTCGCATGTGTGGCCGCTGCCATGCGCAGGGCGCGGGCCCTTGCCATTTGCGCGCAGATTTTCCGGCACCATGCAGGATGATCATGCGGGCCCGATTGGCGGATACAGGCAATGCATTTTCTCGACCAAGCCAAGATTTTCATCCGTTCGGGCACAGGTGGTGGTGGAGCCGTCAGCTTCCGGCGTGAAAAATATGTCGAATACGGCGGCCCTAATGGCGGCAATGGTGGCAAGGGCGGCGACATCGTGTTCGAAGCGGTCGCCGGGCTGAACACGCTGATCGACTTTCGGTATACCCAGCATTTCAAGGCGCAGCGCGGCGGTGGCGGTGCTGGCCAGAACCGGTTTGGCGCAGGCGGCGAAGATCTGGTTATCAAAGTGCCGATCGGCACCCAGGTGCTCGACGACGATCGCGAAACCGTGCTGCTCGATCTGGTCGAGCCGGGCCAACGCGTGGTGCTGTTGCGCGGTGGCGACGGCGGGCGCGGCAATGCCAGCTTCAAATCGTCGACCAATCGCGCCCCGCGTCAGTCGGGCCCGGGCTGGCCGGGCGAGGAAATGTGGGTCTGGCTGCGGCTGAAACTGTTGGCCGATGCAGGTTTGGTGGGCTTGCCCAATGCCGGCAAATCGACCTTCATCAACCAGATCAGCAATGCCAAGGCCAAAGTGGGCGAGTATGCCTTTACCACCACGCGGCCACAGCTTGGTGTGGTCCGCCACAAGAATCGTGAATTCGTACTGGCCGACATTCCCGGACTGATCGCGGGTGCGGCCGAGGGCGCGGGGATTGGCGACCGGTTTCTGGGCCATATCGAACGCTGCCGGGTGCTGATCCATCTCGTTGATATTCACGGCACCGATCCGGCTGAAGCGATGCATATCGTGGCCGAGGAACTGGCTGCCTATGGCGGCGGACTGGAAGACAAGCCGCGCCTGATCGCGCTCAACAAAATCGACCTGGTCGACAGCGAGCTGGTCCGCGCCTTTGCCGCCGAATTGATTGCGGCGGGTGCCGAGCAAGTGTTTCCGATCTCGGGCGCGACGGGCAAGGGCATGGACGCACTGCTCGATGCTGTGCTCGATTATTTGCCCATAGCGACAGCGACCGAACGCCCGGCCGGTGAAATCGAGGATGAGCAGGAGCGCAAGCCGTGGTCGCCGTTTTGAACGCTGGCGCAATACGCCACGGACCTTCACCTCGACTTTGATATCGCCCAAGTGGACCGAGACAATGACCATCGCGCAACTCGCCCACATCGCCGACCCCATGTTGACCCCGCGGCTGGTTGTCAAAGTCGGCTCGGCGCTGCTGGTAGGGGCAGATGGAGCGCCGCGTCGGGCATGGTTGACCGCACTGGTGGGTGAACTCGCCGCTGCCCGCGCGCGCGGGCAGCAAGTGATTGTCGTGTCCTCCGGTGCGATTGCACTTGGTGCCCGCAGGCTCGGGTTGGCCAAAGGAGGGCGCGGTTCGCTGGCTGATGCACAAGCTGCTGCCGCCGTTGGCCAAATCACGCTGGCCGGGCTCTGGGCAGACTTGTTTGCCAGCCACGGCGTTACTGCTGCGCAAGTGCTGCTGACCCTTGACGATCTGGAAGATCGCCGCCGTTGGCTCAATGTCACCGCCACGTTGGGTACGCTGCTCGCGTGCGGCGCGGTGCCGGTAATCAACGAGAATGATACGGTTGCGACCGAAGAAATCCGTTTCGGTGATAACGACCGACTGGCCGCGCGCGTGGGGCAGGCAGCCGAGGCGCACGCCGTGTTGCTGTTGTCGGATATTGACGGGCTGTATGATCGCGACCCGCGCGATCCTGACGCCAAACGTATTCCGGTGGTACGCCGGGTAACTCCCGATATTCGTGCGATGGCTACAGGTGGGTCATCCTCCGGGCTTGGATCGGGGGGCATGACTTCGAAATTGCAAGCGGCGGAAATCGCCGGCTTGGCCGGTATGGCGCTCGCGATCATCGACGGACGCCCCGACCAGCCGCTTGCGCAAGCCCTGGCGGATGCGCGCGGCACACTGTTTCTGGCGCGGCCGCACAAAAGCGCGCGCAAAGCCTGGCTCGGGGGTCGGATGCGGATGCGCGGTTTCCTGCATGTCGATGCGGGGGCCGCCATGGCGCTGGGGCAGGGGGCCAGCCTGCTGGCGGCAGGCGTGCTGCAGGTCGAAGGACAATTTGTGCGCGGCGATGCGGTGGCAGTGGTTGGCCCTGCCGGCGAAGTGCTGGCGCGGGGCCTGTCGGAATATGATGCGGCCGAATGCATGGCGCTGGCCGGACGCAACAGCCGCGATCACGCCGATATTCTGGGCTATGCACCCCGTTCGGCGATGATCCATCGCGATCAACTGGTGCTTGTCTGATGGCGATTGCGCGCCAGTCCGAATTGCTCGCGATTACGGGCGCCACCGGGTTTGTTGGCCAGGCCGTGCTTGAGGCGGCGGCGGCGCTTGGGCTTGACGTACGAGCTTTGACCCGGCGGCGGCAGGACGCGCGCCCTGGTGTCGAATGGGTGCAGGGTGATCTCGACGACGAACGCGCGTTGCGCAGGCTGGTTACCCGGGCCAGCGTTGTCATTCATATCGCCGGGGTGGTGAACAGCCCCGATCCCCAGGGGTTTGAGTCCGGCAACGTGCGCGGCACGCTCAATATCGTCAATGCGGCGCTGACGGCGGGGGTGAACCGGTTTATCCATGTCTCTTCGCTGTCTGCGCGAGAGCCGCAATTGTCGATCTATGGCGCGTCAAAGCGGCGGGGCGAACGCATCGTTTCGGCATCCAGCCTCGATTGGACGATTGTGCGCCCGCCGGGAATCTACGGCCCGCGTGACACCGAAATGTTCGAATTGTTCCGCCTTGCGCGCAAGGGGATCGTGCCTTTGCCGCCGGCAGGGCGCGTTTCGCTGATCCATGTTGCGGATCTGGCCGCGCTTTTGCTGGCATTGGTTCCGGGCGGAGAAACCGTGACCGGGCAGACTTTTGAACCCGACGACGGGCAGCCAGGCGGGTGGACCCATGTCGAAATGGCGCGTGCAATCGGTCGTGCGGTAGGCAAGCGGCCCTTTGCGCTGTCGTTACCGCGCAAAGTGCTTGAATGGGTGGCCCGCGCCGACCGTGCATGGCGTAAAGACCGTGCCAAACTGACGCTCGATCGGGTTGGCTATATGTGCCACCCCGATTGGACCGTCAGGCCCGACCGCCAGCCGCCGACCGACTTGTGGCTACCCCGGATCGCCACCGATGCCGGCCTCCACGCCACTGCGGCGTGGTACAAGGACATGGGCTGGCTCAGCTGACGAATTGCAGATCAAGCTGCCACGACAACAACGTTGCGCCCGCGTTCCTTGGCCAGATACAAGGCCTCGTCTGCGGCGCGCAAAGCATCGCGCGGTATGGGATAGGCGAAAACGTCGGCCACGCCGCCTGAAAATGTGACTTGCCCAATGGGATCATCGGTCTTGCGGTTGACGAACCGCCGCCCGGCAAAAGTTTCGCGCACTGCGTCAAGTTTTTCGGTTGCTTGCTGGACCGACACGCCACGGAACAGGAGAACAAATTCTTCACCGCCATGGCGAGCGACGTGGCAGGTGGCATTGCTGAGCCGATCGAGCGCTTCGGCAACGGCCTGGATGATCCGGTCGCCGGTTTCGTGGCCGTGAACGTCGTTGACCCGTTTGAAATGGTCGATGTCGCAAAACGCCACGCACAAGTTATCAATCTCGGTCTGCGCCGCACGGTATTCGCGATCGAACACCGCTTCAAAGGCGCGGCGGTTGGGCAGACCGGTCAGATGGTCGATCTCGGCATCGCGCTGCGCACGGGCGAGACTTTCACGCAAGGTTCCGGTTTCGACTTCACTGGCCCGGATATCGGCTTCGAGCTTGCGGGTATGATCCAGGATCGTGTGCGCCAGACCCAAAACATCGTCTAGCCGCAAAGTCTCGGGCATCTGGGTCACGGCGTCGACTTGACGCGCGAGTTCCGCATTGCAGCTGGCCGTGCTGGTGCGTGCGTTTTTCGCAGTCGTGGCAAACCGGTCGAGTGAATCCTCCAACTGCGAAATCAGCGTGCGGATCGTGCTTTCCTTGTCGTCACCGCGCGTTTGCTCATCGAGCCATTCCTGCGTGATGGCTTGGCCCGATAGGCGCCGTTGGCCGATGACCCGCGCCAATTGGGGATCATCGCCGCTGAATGCAGCATGCGCGATAAGCAAGTTGTGTGAGGTGACGGCCAATTTGGCACTGGTCAGAAATTCCGTAATTTCCGCCAGAAGGCGTTCGTTGGCCCGATCAACCGCAGACAATGCCGGTTTGCTGGCCGAGGCTCCCGACAGTGCCGTGGTCTTGG
>CAIPWG010000342.1 GCA_903868655.1 uncultured Sphingomonadales bacterium | reverse complement strand
GGCCGAATACGATCAGGTTCGGGAATCCTGGAAGGAATGGCAGACAGCAGCATCCTCCGTGCGTGCCATCCCCATGGCACAAAACGAATTCGCACGTCGCCAAAACAGTGCGACGGCAGCGAAGATCATCACCAAAGTCGGCACCGCGCTCACAACCGAAATCAACTATAACGTAAAATTGGGTCAGATTGCACAGGCCAATGGCAAGTCGCTGATTGATCGTTATTATCTGATTTCCAAAATGCTGATCGGCTTTATTATTGCACTTTCGGTTGGCGTTGTTCTTTTGCTTCGCATCCGTTTGACCAAGCCGCTTGTCAGTCTGACCGAGGCGATGCAGGACATGGCCGGCGGCAATCTGGATCGGAACATTCCGGGCACCACGCTGACCGATGAAGTGGGTGAGATTGGCCGCGCGCTGGCCGCGATCAAGGACAGTGTTGCCGCGCGCAGCCAAGCCGAAGCCGAAGCGCAGATGGCGATACAACGCCAAGTGGTCAGCGCGCTGGGCGAAGCCTTGTCGGCGATGAAGGCCGGACGTTTGACTGCAACAATAGACCGGCCCTTTTCAGGAAGTTACGAGCAGCTTCGCACTGATTACAACGAAGCAATCGCGACAATTGCAAAACTGATGAGCGAAGTTACCGAAGCCGCCGTGGCGGTCAGCGGCGGTGCCAACGAAATCTCTGCGGCGGCTGCCGATCTTGCCTCTCGGACCGAAGGCCAGGCCGCAAGCCTGGAAGAGTCGTCGGCTGCAGTGCGCGAATTGTCGCAATCCGCCGGCGGCACGGCCCAAACAGCGGTGGATGCCAGCACGCTGGCTCGCGCGGCACAGGCCAGCGCAAGCAACAGCGGTGAAACAATGGCGCGCACGGTGGACGCCATGGGCCAGATCGCATCATCCAGCCGCAAGATGGAAGAAATTGTCAGCCTGATCGAAGGTATCGCCTTCCAAACCAATTTGCTCGCGCTCAATGCCGGAGTCGAGGCCGCGCGCGCCGGCGAAGCCGGTAAAGGCTTTGCCGTAGTAGCGACCGAAGTGCGCGCGCTGGCGCAGCGCAGTGCCGATGCGGCAAAGGATATTACCGGCATCATTCAGTCAAGCGGCCGCGATGTGGCGATGGGCGTGACAATGATCGGGCAGACGCAAGCCGCTCTGACCGAAATCGTGACCAGCACGCAAGAACTGTCGAACATGATCGAAACCATTGCGATTTCATCACGCGAACAGTCTTCGTCGATCCTGCAAGTCGATAGCGCGATTGCCGATATGGACCGCGGTACCCAGCAAAACGCCGCACTGGTCGAACAATCGTCCGCCGCCGCCCGCTCGCTATCAAGCCAGGCCGAAGCTTTGCAGGCGCTGGTTGAACGCTTCGACATTGGCAGAGGGCGCGGGCAAATCCGACACCGCCGTGCGGCCTGATCCGCGCGCCGCACCGTTTTACCCTGCCTCTCCCTGCCCGATGGAATTCCCCCACGCCGAGATCTGATGCCAACCGGTTTTTATCCGGATCAAGGCGATGGGTTCAAACTTTGCGGGCAACCCAAAAAAGAACCCGCAGCGCCATAGGGCACTGCGGGTTCACTTTCCTCCCCAGGAAAGATCGGGTTTACCGGCCCAGCGCGCTGCCGAGGCGATGGTAGAGGTTGGAGAACTTCACCGATTCCGGTGAGTCCTCGATCGCTTTGAGGTAGTGGAGTACGGCCTCGCGGATCAATTTGAAATCTTCGGTAGAAAGCACCGCGCGGGCGCGTTGTGGTTCAGCCATGTCTTGTCTCCTGCGACTTGGGATTACGCTGCGGCGAATTGATTCATCGTGTTGTGGCTGCCGCCGGCTTTGAGCGCAGCGTCACCGGCAAAGTATTCCTTGTGATCGTCGCCCACGTCCGATCCAGCCATATTCTGGTGCTTCACACAGGCCAGGCCTTCGCGGATTTCGCGACGTTGCACGCCTTCGACATAGGCCAACATGCCGGCATCGCCGAAATAGCCCTTGGCCAGCGTGTCGGTGCTGAGCGCTGCGGTGTGATAAGTCGGCAGCGTGATCAGGTGATGGAAAATCCCGGCTTCGCGGGCAGCGTCGCGCTGGAAGGTACGAATGCGTTCGTCGGCTTCGATTGCCAGATCGGTGGCATCGTAATCAACACTCATCAGCCGCGCCCGGTCGAACGCCGAAACATCGCGGCCGGCTGCAGCCCACGCATCATAAACCTGCTGGCGGAAGTTGAGGGTCCAGTTGAAACTGGGCGAGTTGTTGTAGACCAGCTTGGCATGCGGAACGACTTCGCGAATGCGGTTCACCATACCTGCAATCTGCCCGATATGGGGCTTTTCGGTTTCGATCCACAGCAAATCGGCGCCGTTCTGCAAACTGTTGATGCAATCGAGCACCACCCGGTCTTCACCGGTGCCTGCGCGGAACTGGAACAGGTTTGACGCAAGCCGCTTGGGACGCAGCAACTTGCCGTTGCGCGCAATCAGCACATCGCCATTGCCGAGGTTCGACGCGTCAACTTCTTCACAATCGAGGAAGCTGTTGTACTGGTCGCCAATGTCGCCCGGTTCGCGGGTATAGGCAATCTGCTTGGTCAGGCCAGCACCCAGCGAGTCGGTGCGCGCCACGATCACACCATCGTCAACGCCCAGTTCGAGGAAGGCGTAGCGCACAGCCCGGATCTTCGCGAGGAAGTCCTCATGCGGCACGGTGACTTTGCCGTCCTGGTGACCGCACTGCTTTTCATCCGAAACCTGATTTTCGATCTGGATGCAGCAGGCACCAGCTTCAATGAACTTCTTGGCCAGCAAATATGTCGCTTCGGCGTTGCCGAACCCGGCGTCAATATCAGCCACGATCGGCACGACGTGGGTCTGGAACTCGTCGATCTTGTGCAGCAGGCGATGGGTGTTGACTGCGTCGGCCGCAGCCTTCGCCGCATCGAGTTCGCGGAACAGGCCGCCCAGTTCGCGGGCATCGGCTTGCTTCAGGAATGTGTAGAGCTCTTCGATCAACGCAGGCACGCTGGTTTTCTCATGCATCGACTGATCCGGCAGCGGACCAAATTCGCTGCGCAGTGCGGCAACCATCCATCCCGAAAGATACAAGTAACGACCCTTGGTGGTGCCGAAATGCTTCTTGATCGAAATCAGCTTCTGCTGACCGATGAAGCCGTGCCAGCAACCCAGCGACTGGGTATATTGCGAAGTATCGGCATCATAGGCCGCCATGTCGGCGCGCATGATTTTTGCGGTGTAGCGGGCGATATCCAGACCGGTGTGGAACCGGTTTTGCAAACGCATGCGCGCTGCGGATTCGGCTTCGATGCCATCCCAGTTCTGGCCAAACGCGGCAATGGCCTTGCGCGTATCGTTGATGGTTTGCGAATAAGTCATAGCGTCCGTGTCCTGCCAAAGGGTCGTGGTCTGACGCCGGCCTAGTCCTGCAAATGGTTGCACGGCACCCCTGGCGAAGTCTT
>CAIPWG010000341.1 GCA_903868655.1 uncultured Sphingomonadales bacterium | reverse complement strand
GCCGGGCCTTCGGCGCCGTTGACGCGTACGCCGCGTCGGTTGGGATTGGCGGCGGTCGTCGCGGTGGTCAGTGTCAGCGCGCCATGCTCGAGCTCTGCGGCCAACGCAAAACTGCCATCCCCCCCCGCCGCTGCCATTTCTGCCACGTGCGCACGGCGCAGGCCCCGCCCCGGCGCAAGCAGGCTGATCGCTTCGAGTACATTGGTTTTGCCTGCGCCGTTTTCGCCGGTCAGCACGTTGAACGTGGCAGTAGAGTCAAGCCGGGTCGCGGCGTGATTGCGGAAATTGCGCAAAGTCAGGCGGGTCAGCGCCAAAGGTCAGGCCCGATCGATCAGGCCATGGCGGCGCAAGGCATGGCGCAACTGGTCGTAACTGAGCCCGAGCGCCTTGGCGGTCTGGCGCTGGTTGAAACGGTTGCGCGCCAGGTGATGTTCGATGATCGCGCGTTCGTGCGTATCAACCGCGGTGCGCAAATCGGAAACGCCATCCAGCGCTGCGGTTACGGGTGCTGGCGCTTGTGGGGCAGGTATGGTTGCCGCGGCCTCGGCCTGGCCAACCGGTTTCCATGGTGAATCGAACGGATCGAACTGTACTGCGCCCACCGGCGTTGCCGCATTGTCCCAGCGATAGACCGCGCGTTCGACGACATTGCGCAATTCGCGAACATTGCCGGGCCAACCATGTGTTTCGAGCGCGGTATAAACCGCATCGGAAAATCCGGGCCAACTGTCCCAGCCGAGTTCGGCTGCCATGCGCCGGGCAAAATGGTCGGCCAAAACGGCGATGTCGCCCTCGCGCACGCGCAGCGGCGGCAGGGTGATCACTTCAAAGCTCAACCGGTCGAGCAAGTCGGGGCGGAACCGTCCGTCAGTGGCCATGCGGGGCAGATCTTCATTGGTCGCTGCCACGATCCGCACATCGACCCGGATCGGACGCGACGATCCGATGCGCGACACTTCGCCATATTCGACCACGCGCAACAGTCGTTCCTGCGCAGCCATCGACAGGGTGCCGAGTTCGTCGAGAAACAGCGTGCCCCGATCGGCTTCTTCAAACCGGCCTGCGCGTGCGCGCGAAGCGCCGGTAAAGGCGCCGGCTTCATGGCCGAACAGTTCGGCTTCGATCAGAGTTTCAGGCAGGGCTGCGCAATTCATCGTGACCAGCGGTTCCTGCCAGCGGGTCGACAAGTGGTGCAGGCGTTCGGCGATCAGTTCTTTGCCGGTGCCGCGTTCGCCAATCACCAGCACCGGGCGGCGCAAGGGCGCAGCGCGGCTGGCGCGTTCGACCGCGTCCAGAAAGGGTCCAGCCTGACCAATCAGCTGCGTCGCGCGATCCATTCCCAAGGAATAGCATATTTCACCAAGATTGCGCAATATTTCCCATAACATTTGGCGTCATGGAGAACGAAAACCACACAATTCGGGGATTTTCCGGGTTTGGCACGGCTCGTGCAAATACTTCGGCATAGCCCATCACGGGCCCTGATGAAGATCTGGAGACATGCTGTGACTGACACCGCTCGCATCATCGCATCGCCATTTGGCCGGGCCGCTGTGGCCAGCATTCTGGCACTGGCGGCGCTCAGCGGGGTGGCGATGTCACGCCCGATCGTGTCCGATCACGCCGGTCTTGCCCCGCATGTTGTCGCCAGCCCGGCGGCACTTACCGGTGAACTCGCATGACCGCCCCACCGGTGCCACTTTCGCGACTTGATCGCGCCATCGCCGCAAGGCAGCATGGTGCAGTCAATCAGGAGGCGAAAGCTTCGGCCGCCATCCAACCCCGTTTCCCCCGTACCGGAGCCATGCCCATGGGTATCTTTTCGCGCACTCGCGATATCATTGCTGCCAATTTTTCCGACTTGATCGACCGCGCCGAAGACCCGGTGAAGATGATCCGCATGATCATTCTTGAAATGGAAGAAACGCTGGTCGAAGTGCGGGCCTCGGCCGCACGCAGTATCGCCGATCAGAAGGAAATGCAGCGCCATGTCGACAAGCTCGAGCGCCTGCAGGCCGATTGGGGCGACAAGGCGCAGCTGGCATTGTCAAAGAACCGCGAGGATCTGGCACGCGGCGCACTGATCGAGAAGAAAAAGGCAGCCGACATGGCCGAGCAACTGCGCAAGGAAATTGCCATCCTGGCGGACTCGCTGCGCGCTTATGAGACCGATATCGAAAAGCTGCAGACGCGGCTGCGCGAAGCCCGCAGTCGACAGGGCGTGATTGCCGCGCGGCTCGAATCTGCTGAAAACCGTGTGCGTTTGCGCCAGCTGATGACCAGCGAGCGCGTCGACGAGGCACTGGCGCGGTTCGATCACCTTGAACGCCGGGTCGATGATGCCGAAGGCCGCGCCGAGGCACTCAATCTGGCTGGTGCCAAGCCGACACTGGCCGACGAGATCGCGGCACTGGCCGGCGAAGACAAGATTGATGAGGAACTGGCTGCGATGAAACGCGCGCTGTCCCAATCCGACACCGGCAAGGAGGGCTGAGCCATGGATTCCGGCGATGTCATGGGCTTGATCGCGATCGTATCGCTGTTCATTTTTCTGCCCTGGATCATTTTGCACTATGTCACGCGGTGGAAAACCGCCGCCACTCTCACCACGGGCGATGAGGCGCTGCTCGACGAATTGTACCGTTTGGCGCGTCGGCTCGAAGATCGCATGACCACGGTTGAACGGCTGGTTGCCGCCGATCATCCCGATTTTCGTCCGCTGGGTCGTGGTGCGATCGCCGAAACTGACGAACCAATGACCGAACTGGAACGCATGCTTGCCGCCAAAAAGGGAGCCGGCCGATGAACACCGCACGCACCAAATTCTATCGTGACAAAGCCAATGGCAAATGGATGGGGGTATGCGCGGGCATCGCCGACTATATCGGGCTGGATGTGTTGTGGATCAGGCTGGCTTTTGTCGTGCTGACCGTCTGCGGGATGGGGTTCATGCCGGTGATCTATATCGCGCTTGGTTTCCTGTCCGAAAACAAGCCGCACAGTCTCTATGCCGATGCGCAGGAACAGAAATTCTGGCAAGGTGTGCGCCAGTCGCCAGCTCGCACGGCCCGCGAAGTCCGTGCCCAGTTCCGCGATCTCGATCGTCGCCTGGCCGAAGTCGAAGCCTACTATGTGTCGTCCAATCCGCGTCTTGCCGCAGAAATCGAAGAACTGCGCTGACAAGCAACGTCTCTCCGGGGGGAATCACCAATGGATAACGGAAGCCTCGCTCTACTCATCCCGCTGACCGCGTTGATGATCCCGTTCTTTGCGATCTGGACCAAGCATCAGCGTCGCATCGAGGAAATCCGCGCACGATCGACCGCGGAACAGGCCGCGCAATATGCCGCGCAGACCACCAGGCTCGAAGACCGGGTGCGCGTGCTGGAACGGATCATCACCGATCGCGGCGCCAACCTTGCCAGTGAAATCGAAGCTTTGCGTTCCGACGATGCGCCGGATGTCGCCAGCAAGAAGCTGCAATAGGCCCTCGCGGCTTTTTCTTTGAGGATTGCATCCATGCATTTCTGGCTCGCTATCGTAATCATCGTCGCAATCACGTCGTTCGCCAAAGTCATGCGCAGTCGCCATATTGCGATGGCGCGAATCGAGGTCTTACGCGGTGACACAACCGAGACCGCCGCACTCGCCCGCGAAGTCGCCGCGCTCAACAGCCGTATTGCAGTGCTCGAACGGATCATTACCGACAACCGCAGCAGCCTGAACCTCGCGCACGAAATCGACGCCTTGCGCGACCGCTGACTGTCAAACTTCGGGAGCCCGGACATGGTCCTGCGTATTCTGCGATATCCGCTGAGCCTGCTGTTGATCGAAGCCGTGGCGGTGATCCTGGTTGCCTCGCTGGTCTCGCTTGGCGCGCATATGTTGCAACTTGGGCAGGGCCCGGCCAAGGCACTGGGTGGGCTGGTGCTGGCTTTGGCGATCATCGCGGTGTGGAAAGGGCTGCAACGCTGGCTGGAACGGCGCACCGATGCCGAGTTTGCCGCTGCAGGCGCTTTGCCCGAACTGGGTGGCGGCGTGGTGTTCGGGGTCGCATTGTTCAGCGCCATGGCGGGCCTGGTGGCCCTGCTGGGTGGTCTGTCGATTGTGGGAGTGCGCGGCATTTCCAGTATCGGCGCCTTGTGGACGATGCTGGCAATGGCGATCACCAGCGGGGTAGTCGAAGAAACTCTGTTTCGCGGCATCCTGTTCCGGCATGTCGAGGCGTTGTTGGGAACGTGGGCTGCGCTGGGTGTTACTGCGGCATTTTTTGGCGCAGCACATCTGTTCAACCCCGGTGCATCCTGGTTTTCGGCGTTTGCGATCGCGACCGAGGCAGGCATTTTGCTGGGCGCGGCCTATTTGCTGACGCGGCGGCTTTGGTTGGCAGTGGGTATCCATGCCGGATGGAATTTTTCGCAAGGGTGGGTGTTTTCGGTGCCGGTTTCGGGCGGAAAGACGGCCGACGGCCTGCTGATCACCATGCGATCGGGGCCGGATTGGCTTACCGGCGGTGCCTTTGGGCTTGAGGCGAGCGTTGTAGCCGTTGCTGTGGCAACGGCAGCTGGTTTTGGGCTGTTGACGTTGGCGCTGCGACGCCAGGGCATCACGGTGCCGAGGTGGCGTACCCAAAAAACCGTTTCCTTCTGATTTTGGGCGGCGCTAGGGCAGGGGCATGCGCACACTCGATGATATTTACGACGAATACGAATTTCTTGATGGTGATGACCGCTATCGGCTGCTGATCGATCTCGGCCGCGAGTTGGAGCCCATGCCCGAAGCGTTGAAAACCGATGCCACGTTGGTGCGTGGCTGTTCGGCAAGCGTGTGGGTCTATCCGATCGAAGCTGAAGGGGCCGGCTTGCATTTTCTGGCAGACAGCAATGCCGCAATCACCAAAGGAATTGTCGCGCTGGTGCTGGCGGCGGTACAGGATCATCCTGCCGGAGAAGTCGCCGAAACCGATATTGCCGCTGTGCTCGACCGGTTTGATCTGAAGCGCCAGCTGTCATCCAATCGCACGCAGGGTCTGCCCAACATGATTTCGCTGGTGCGCGAACACGCCGCGCGGATCGCGGGGGTCGTGCCATGATCATGCGTGTCGCTTCACTGCATCTCTACCCGGTCAAATCGCTGGGTGGACAAGCGATGGAGCAGGCTCTGGTTGAGCCGCGCGGATTGGCTGGAGACCGGCGCTGGATGGTCGTCACTCCCGATGGCCGCTTTATGACCCGGCGCGAATTTCCGTTGATGGCAAAAATTCATGCCGACGTTGCGCCGGACGGACTGGTCCTGACCCACCACCAGGCAGGAACTGTAACGGTTGCCGAGCCGGTTTCGGCCCCGGACTTGCCGGTGCGCGTATGGAGCGATGCAGTGCGTGCCTGCGATGCGGGCGATGCGGCCGCGCAATGGCTGTCGGCGATCTTTGGCAGGTCAGTGCGACTGGTGCATATGCCCGAT
>CAIPWG010000340.1 GCA_903868655.1 uncultured Sphingomonadales bacterium | reverse complement strand
CGGGTGGCTGATGTTGCTTTTGGCGCGCGAGCTGGGTTCGCGCGCGGTTGGGCTCGTGGGCATTGCGGCGGCTCCTGATTTTACCCAATGGGGGCTGGATGACCCGAGCAAAGCAGCGCTGGCTGCCGGGCAGGTGGTGCTGGAAGACAATCCTTACGGGCCCGAACCGACCCCGACGTATCCCGGGTTCTGGGCCGATGGGCAGACGTTGTTGCAATTGGATCGTCCGATCGCCTTTGCCGGACCGGTAAGGCTGTTGCACGGGCTGGCCGATCCCGATGTGCCTTGGGACATCGCCGTGCGATTGGCTGCGGCGTTGTGTTCAGGTGACGTGCAGATCAATTTGATCAAGGGCGGCGATCATCGGTTGTCACGGCCTGCCGATATTGCGCTGTTGCTGGCCACGCTGACTGGCCTGCTGGAAGGGATTGCCTGAATGAGCCTGCTGTTGCCGCTGATTATGCTGCTGCAAGTTGGGGCAGACCCGCATGTCTATCCCCAGGCCCCTTTGCCCTCGATCACCCCGCGGCGCCAGGTGACCAAGGCCGCGCCGCTTGTTCCGACCGACCGGCTGGCCACATGCCTGGCGCGTGGACGCGACGATAATGATGCGGGGCTGGCTTATGCACGCGACTGGCTGGCCCAAGCCAAAACCCCCGAAGAGCGAGCGCAACCCAACCAGTGCCTGGGTTTGTTGTTGTCGGACGAAGGGGAGTTTGGCGAGGCGCAAACCGCGTTCGCCGCTGCGGTCGAGGCGATCCCTGCGTCGCAGGCCGCCGGCGCGGTGCCGCTGATGGCGATGGCGGGAAATGCCGCGCTGGCCAATGGCGAGGCGGCACGTGCGCTTGACTGGTTCGATCGTGCATTGGCGGTCAGGGATTTTGACAATCCCGGAGCGCGAGGAGGTATTCTGGCCGATCGTGCGCGTGCTTTGGTCGCGTTGGGACGGACGGCGGACGCGGCTGCCGCGCTGGCCGATGCGCGGGTGCAGGCGCCCGGTGATGCCAGCGTGTTCCTGCTGTCGGCCACACTGGCGCGGCGCGGGCATGATCTGCGTGGGGCGCAAACGTTCATCGAAACCGCTGCGGCGCTCGATCCGCGCGACCCGGCGATCGGGCTGGAAGCCGGCGTGATCGCGGTTCTGGCAGGGCACGATGCGGCCGCGCGCAAATCGTGGAATTCGGTGCTGACCACCGCACCCGACAGCGCAGAAGCGAAAGTGGCGCGCGGCTATATCGGCCAATTGGGCCCTGAAACCGGGAATTCCTTCGATCATGCGGCGCCCGCGCCCGCATCGCAACCACACCCTTGAAAGGAGCCGCGATGAAACTGTCGGTACTGGATCTCGTCCCCGTGATCGAAGGGGGCACCGTGGGCCGCGCGCTTGCTGATGCGGCGGCGCTCGCGCAATGTGCAGAGGCGGCCGGGTATCATCGCTATTGGGTGGCCGAGCACCACGGCATGCCGGGCATTGTTGGTGGCGCCAGCGCAGTCGTACTGGCGCATGTCGGGCATGCGACGCGCACTATCCGCATCGGCGCGGGCGGGATCATGCTGCCCAATCACAACCCGCTGGTGATTGCCGAACAGTTCGGCACGCTCGATGCGCTGTTTCCGGGGCGGATCGATCTCGGGCTGGGCCGTGCGCCCGGCGCCGATCAGCGGATTGCCCGCGCGCTGCGCAAGGATCTTGGGCGCGCCGCCGATGATTTTCCGAGTGACGTGGTCGAATTGCAGGCACAATTTGCGGGTGATCCGCGCTTGCCGTTGCAGGCGCATCCAGGACTGGGTGCAGCACCCGAACTGTGGATTTTGGGATCGAGCCTGTTTGGCGCGCAATTGGCCGCGCTGCTGGGGTTGCCCTATGTATTCGCGTCGCACTTTGCGCCCGATCATCTCGACGCAGCGCTGGCACTGTACCGTGAAAAATTTCAGCCATCTGCGGCACTCGATGCGCCGTATGTGATGGCTGCCATCAATGTGGTCGCCGCCGACAGCGACGACGAGGCGGTGCTGCTGGCCAGTTCGATGGATCAGGCCTTTGTCCGTTTGCGCAGCGGCACGCCGGGGCGTTTGCCGCCCCCGGTGCCTGGCTATCGCGACAATCTGCCCGCAGCTGCGCGCGCGATGCTCGATCACATGCGGCAGGTTTCGGCGATCGGGTCCCCGCGCACTGTGGCCGAACGGATCGACGCTTTTCGCCAGCGGACCCGTGCCGACGAACTGATCGTGGCGGGTGCAACATTCGACCCCGCGATGCGCCGCCGCAGTCTTAATCTGACGATGGCAGCCGTGCGCGTAGTGGCGGATTAAACCCGACACCACTGCCATCACACGTTAACGACGGTTTGCTAAACGCCCTCAGGTTGGCCCTTGCCTGTCCGAAAACACGGGGCTATCCTTGTATGAATCATGCGCAGTTATAAAATATAATTATACGATCCTGATATTATTGCAGGCTGCGCGGGAAGGAACACTATGGCCACGTTGTCTGATACCGACATGTCCAGCCACGCGCTCGAAGCGGGCCTCGCCGGACGATTTGCCGATTCGCTGCTGCCGTCAGAGGCAGCCGATTTTGATGCAGACCGCTTGCTTGAGGCCGCACGATTTACTTTGCGCGCCGCGGCGCGGCGCAAAGGCACCGAACCTGCGCTGGCGATTGAAAGTGTGGCCGGAACCGGTGCAACGCCGCGTTATCTGCGTATCGCGGTGATCAACGATGACATGCCGTTTCTGGTCGATTCGGTTTGTGCCACAGTTACGCAGCACGGGCTGTCGATCGACCGGTTGGTGCATCCGGTGCTGGCGGTCCGGCGCGCGGCCGATGGCCGGCTGACTGGCCTGCCCGAGGGTGAGGCGATTGGCGAATTGCGCGAATCGATGATCTATCTCGAAACCGAACGCGTTGATGCCCGCACGCGGCGTGCGCTGGTCGAGGCAATCCATCGTACACTGGCCGATGTTCACGCAGCCGTGGCCGACTGGCCGCATATGCAGGCGGTGATGCTCGACGATGCCCGCACCTTGCCTGATCCCGAGGCGGCGGCGTTGTTGCGCTGGCTGGCCGATGGCATGCTGACACAGCTCGGGCACGTCGTGCGGCATCGCGATGGCAATCTGGCCGGTGCGCTGGGGATCTGCCGTGCCAGTTCGGTGCCGCTGCTCAGCCAGGAATCCTACGGCCGTGCCTTTGCCTGGTTTGACGGCGATCAAGCCCAGGGCGTACCCCCGCGCGCGCCGCTGGTGGTCAAGGCCAACCGCAATTCGCGGGTCCATCGCAATGTTCCGCTCGATCTGTTCATCGTGCCGATGATCGAAAAGGGCCAGGTGGTCGCGCTGTCGGTGCATGCCGGGGTGTGGACCAGCAACGCCTTGTCTGCCGCGCCTGATCGGGTGCCTTTGATGCGCAGCCAGCTTGAAGGCCTGACCACCCGGCTGGGGGTTGCGCCGCAAAGCCATGCGGGCAAAGCGCTGGTTCATGCGTTGACGACGCTGCCGCACGACTTGCTGATCAGTTTTGCCGACAACGATCTGGAACGCATTGCGACCACGATGATGAGTCTGCTCGATCGGCCGCGGCCACGGCTTGAATTGGTTTCGGCGCCGCTGGGACGGCACTTGTTCGCCTTTGTCTGGCTGCCGCGCGATGTGCAATCGACCGAAGTGCGCGAACGCGTGCGCGCGATGCTGGAAACCGCGATTGGTGCGCAAGTGATCGACTGGAGCCTGCAAGTCGATGCCAATGCGCTGGCGATCAACCGCTTCGTGCTCGATATCCGCGAAGGCAGCAGCGCACCAGATGCGGAAGCGTTGGAACACGCGCTGCAGGCAATGGTGCGCGGCTGGGAACTGGCGGTGGAAACCGAACTTGCGCGTTCGGAAGACCCCTCGCGCGCTGCCGCGATTGCCGGGCGCTTTGCCGCTGCGTTTCCGATCGGGTATCGCCATGCTTATGGCCCAGCCGAAGCAGCCGAGGATATCCGCGCGCTGCGTGTGCTGCACGCCAGCGGGGCGCCGCGCCGTGCGGCACGGTTGCAACGGCGCGGAGCCGAAGAAGACTTGCGGCTGAAGCTCTATCAGCGCGACGGCGCAATTGTGTTGTCCGATGCGGTACCGGTGCTCGAAAACTTTGGTTTCAAAGTGCTGCAGGAGGTGCCGACTGCGCTGTCGAATGGCAAGCTTGGCTATATCCACGATTTTCTGGTGGGGGCGCCTGCTGACACCGATGTCGATACTTTGCTCGACCGCAAGCCAGCGATCGAAGCCGCGTTGGCCGCCGTGTTGAACGGCACTGCGCAAGACGACGGTTTCAACCGGTTGATCACGAGCGTCGCACTATCCCCGCAAGAGGCGAACTGGTTGCGCGCGTGGTACCGCTATTTGCGGCAGACCGGGGTGACCGTCGATCTGGGCGCGGCCGTTGCCACGTTGCGCCGCGCACCAGATGTGACACGCGCGCTGATCGCGCTGTTCGTCGCACGCCATGATCCGGCCTTTACCGGCAACCGCGATGCAGGCGCCGAACAGGCCGAAGCCGCGATCCGTGCCGGTCTGGCCAATGTTGCTGCGATCAGCGCGGATCGCCTGTTGCGCGCGTTTCATGCGGCGGTCGCGGCGATTTTGCGCACCAATGCCTTCGCTCCGGCGGGCAGTGAGGCTTTGGCGTTCAAGATTGATTCAGCGGCTATTCCAGGCTTGCCGCGTCCGGTGCCCTGGCGCGAAATCTTTGTCTATTCGGCGCGGGTCGAAGGCATCCATCTGCGTGCCGGCGCGATTGCCCGCGGTGGCTTGCGCTGGTCTGACCGTCGCGACGATTTCCGCACCGAAGTGCTTGGCCTGATGAAAGCGCAGCGGGTGAAAAACGCGGTTATCGTTCCGACCGGAGCCAAAGGCGGGTTCTATCCCAAGCGGCTGCCCGATCCGGTGCGCGACCGCGATGGATGGCTGGCCGAGGGGCGTGCGAGCTATCAGGTATTTATCCGTGCGCTGCTGTCGCTGACCGATAATCTGGTCGACGGCGACGTCGTTCATCCCGCAGGCGTGGTCATCCAGGATGGCGATGATCCCTATTTTCGTCGTTGCCGCCGACAAGGGCACAGCCACTTTTTCCGACGTGGCCAACGCCATTGCCGATGAACACGGTTTCTGGCTGGATGATGCGTTCGCCAGCGGTGGTTCCAAAGGCTATGACCACAAGGCGATGGGTATTACCGCGCGCGGCGCGTGGATTTCGGTTCAGCGCCATTTCCGTGAATTGGGCGTCGATGTGCAAGCCGATCCCGTTCGCGTGATCGGCGTGGGCGATATGTCGGGCGACGTGTTTGGCAACGGAATGCTGCTCAGCCGTTCGATCAAACTGGTGGCGGCGTTCGATCATCGTCACATTTTTCTCGATCCCGATCCCGATGCGGCCAAGTCATGGGAAGAGCGCGCGCGGATGTTCGCGCTGCCCCGGTCGAGCTGGGATGATTATAATCGCAGCCTGATTTCACCGGGTGGTGGGATCTTCCCGCGCAGCCTCAAAGCGATTCCGCTATCACCCGAAATTCAGTCCTTGCTGGGCATTCCGGTCATTGAAATTGATCCTGAATCGCTGATTTCGACAATCCTGGAGGCCAAAGTCGATCTCCTGTGGTTTGGCGGCATCGGTACTTATGTCCGCGGATCAAACGAAAACAATGTGACGGTGGGCGATCCCGCCAATGATGCGGTGCGCGTGCCGGCGATGGCCCTGCGTGCCCGGGTGGTGGGCGAAGGCGCGAATCTGGGCCTGACACAGGCTGCTCGGATCGAATTCTCGAGCCTGGGCGGGCGGGTCAACACCGATTTCATCGACAATTCTGCCGGGGTCGATTGCTCTGACAACGAGGTCAATATCAAGATCGCACTGGCCGCAGCCAAGCGCGCCGGGCGGCTGGACGAAGCGGGCCGGGTGCAACTGCTGGTCGCGATGACCGATGCGGTGGCCGATCTGGTGCTTGATGACAACCGGTTGCAGACTTTGGCGCTGTCGGTCGCCGAACGCGGCGGGGCTGCGGCGGTGCCGGCGTTGTCGCGGCTGATCGACGTGCTCGAAGATGCGGGCGAACTCGATCGTGCGAACGAAGGTCTGGCGGTAGCCGAAGACTATGCGCGTCGCGCGGCCTCGGGCAACGGCTTTACCCGGCCCGAACTGGCGGTGATCCTGTCGACGGCCAAGCTGTGCCTGCAACGCGCGCTTGAAGACAGCACGGTGGTTGATGATCCCGTGCTGGAAAGCGAACTGATCGCGGCATTCCCCCCGGCGATGCATCAGGCGTTTGCTGCGGAGATCACGCAACATCGGCTGCGTCGAGAAATCATCGCGACCAAGCTTGCCAATCGGATCGTCAACCGGCTGGGCCCGGTTCATCCCTTCGAACTGGTCGAAGAAGAGGGTTGCAGTCTGGCGCAAGTGGCGGCGGCCTTTGTTGCTGCCGAACGGCTGCTCGATTGCGGTACGACTTGGGCGCTGCTCGATACCGCGACCATGTCCGAAGATGCGCGACTGGCGATGTTTGATCGCTCCGCGCGCGCGTTGCGGGGGCATATTGCCGATGTGTTGCGCGCCGGACGCGGGGCCGAGGCGATTGCGGTGCTGATCGAGGATCTGGCCGATGGCGTGGGGTTGCTGTCGCACACCGCAGCGGACCTGTTGCGGGGAGAGGCGCAAGTCGAAGGGCGGCGACTGGCGGCCGAACTGGTCACGGCGGGGGTGCCCGGCGATGTCGCCGCGCGTGTCGTCCACTTGTATGACATGGATGGCGCGATCGGCCTTGCCCATCTGGCGACGGAACGCCGGATTGACCCGACCGCGCTGACCGGGGCTTTTGCCGATCTGGGCGAAGCATTGGGGCTGGACTGGGCGCAGCAGGCATCGAGCCGGGCTTCGCCGTCCGACCCGTGGGAACGATTGCTGGTGGCGGGCCTGGCGCGTGATTTTCAGCAAATGCGGCTGGAGTTTCTTGCACGTGCCGATCCGTCTGACCCCTCTGCCCATGTGGCCGCATGGTTGGT
>CAIPWG010000339.1 GCA_903868655.1 uncultured Sphingomonadales bacterium | reverse complement strand
TGTTTCCGCAATGCGGATTTTCCAGCCGGGCCGTGGCCATTCTGGAACGACTGGGCGTGGAATATGCCAGCGTCGACGTGCTGCAGGACATGGAAGTCCGCAATGGTATCAAAGACTATTCGCAATGGC
Organism: uncultured Sphingomonadales bacterium; assembly: GCA_903868655.1. Lineage (GTDB taxonomy): Bacteria > Pseudomonadota > Alphaproteobacteria > Sphingomonadales > Sphingomonadaceae > Novosphingobium. Next base: position 6,922 of record CAIPWG010000339.1, on the reverse strand, counting down.
CGACCATTCCCCAGCTTTATGTCAAAGGCGAATTTTTGGGTGGCTCGGACATCATGATGGAAATGTTTGAGGCCGGCGAACTGGAAGAACTGGTAACCGAAGCAGGTATTCCCCGCGCCTGAAATTTTTTGCCGTCGTGCGGCCATGGCTTGCCGCTGCGCTGCAAAGAAAAGCGGCCCTTGCATCTGCAAGGGCCGCTTTTTCGTTTGGGGACATGAAGCTGCCGGGGGACACCGGCAGTATTCTGTTTCATGGCATGAGGCGGAGCCGAGGATTGGGGACAGGCTCCGCCTCATCACAACGAAGCATCTAGGGACGATGGGGTTTTAGCAAGCTCTGTGCCAAACTTTTAAATTGGCGGAAAACGAACTGTTTCGCCAAAAAACAGGTCCTTCACTTTGTCGCGAATGTAAAGCCAGCCGACAGCGAAAACGAATAACCACTTTTCGCCCGAACACCCTCTTGGCAAGACCGATTGGTCGTTCCATCGTAGGACGAAGCAGACTGACAAGGGGGACGGGCTGAATGGAATTGTCCGACGAGATACCACCGGCGCGTCCGGCGGCGACCGTGGTGGTGTTTCGGCGCAGTGCTGACGGCGGCCCGCCCGAATTGTTGCTGCTCGAACGCTCCGGCACGATGGCATTTGCGGGAGGGGCGACGGTGTTTCCTGGCGGCGCGGTAGATCCGTCCGACCGTGTGCTGGCCGCAACCGTGCCGGGCGCTGATGCGCTTGATCCCGAAGATGCCGCAGCACGCGTGGCGGCAGTACGCGAAACGCTGGAAGAAAGCGGTTTGATCGTTGGGGTCAAAGGCACCGTCACGGCACCGCGCGCAATTGCAGCGCGTGCGCGCCTGCTGGGCGGTGACAGCCTCGGCGCCATTCTGGCCGATGAAGGCTGGGAGGTCGATTTTGGCAGTCTGGTCCCGTTTGCCCGCTGGTGGCCTCGCCATCGCGAGATTCGGGTTTATGACACGCGCTTTTATCTCGCCGATCTCGGTACCGGTGCGGTTGATCTGATGGTCGATTCGACCGAGAATCGACACTTGTTCTGGGCCACTGCCAGCGAGGCGCTTGATCTTGCGGCGCAGGGGCGGATCAAATTGATATTTCCCACCCGCAGAAATCTTGAACGCCTGGCGCTATGGCCCGATTTTACCAGCGCGCAAGCCCATGCACTGGCCACACCTATCCAGACCATTTCGCCCTGGATGGAACAGCGTGAAGGCGTGCCTTGGCTGGTTATACCAAACGATGCGGGATATCCCGTCGATGGAGAGCCGATGGAACAGGCCGCGCGCGGTTGATGCCTCGGAAATGAGCCGAACCGGATGCGTGTGCGCGATCTCTGCTAAGAGATGTGCATGCGTATGCCCCCTTATTCAGTGCGGACGCTGATTTAAGCGGGTCTTTGCTATCGCGTAACGACAGAGTCGAGGTGACGCCATGCCGCTACGCAAATTTCGCTATGCTCCCGAATTCAGTGAAGACGAAGCAGACTTGCCAAGTCTTGCAACCGATTACGATGGTTACTTCCCATCACCTGTGCACCGCATGCACGATGATTTGTGGGCCTTTGCCGATTCCGCGTCGCAGGCGCCGACGGACGCTTATCCCGGTTGGGTCCGCGTCGGTTTTCCCTTGGCCGCCTCTGGCGCACTGTGGCTTGGCATCTACGGTTTGGTGCGCATGTTGCGTTGAAAGCGCGGACTGGGCTTTCGCGCGGCTGAAGTTTCGTCAATCGATCCGTCCTGGTCCTATTGATCGCTGACCAATGGCCATGTGCTCCCCATCGTTGTGCTGCCGCTTCGCAAACGTGCGAACAGGCCACGATGAGGAATTGTTCCGTTGCATACGACCACGTCTGTCCCGCCCGGGGCTTCATGCATCTTTGGCTACCCATGTTCGCAACCGGCCCATGGACGATGATTTGATACGCGGGTTTGATATTCTCGGCGCGTTGATCCTGATCGCTTTGTGCTTTCCGTTGATGGTGTTGGTGGCGATCATGGTGAAACTGACCAGCCGTGGACCGGTCGTGTTTGCTCACTGCCGGATCGGGCAGCACGGGCGGCGTTTTGACTGTCTGAAGTTCCGCACGATGGTGGTTGATGCCGATGCCCAACTTCGCGAATTGCTGGATCGTGATACGGCGGCGCGGGCGGAATGGCGCAGCACGCAAAAATTGCGCGTCGATCCCCGAGTTACGTCAGACGGCCGATTTTTGAGGCGCTCCAGCCTCGACGAATTACCCCAACTGTTCAATGTATTGCGGGGGGCGATGAGCCTCGTTGGTCCAAGGCCGATCGTGGAAACCGAAATTGCGCGCTACGGGCGGCACTTCACGGCCTATTGTCGGATGAGGCCAGGCGTCACGGGGTTGTGGCAAGTGCGGCGCCATGCCGACACGTCCTATCGGCGGCGGATAGCGTTCGACCTCATTTTTGCCAAGGCGCGTTCGACCGGGCTGTATCTGTCGATCCTCGCGCGGACGGTGCCTGCGGTCCTGAAAGGGACGGGCGCGCGATAGCTGGTTCAGCGTCGCTATCGCGCGGTTCGCACCTATCGAAAGAAAAACAGCGCCAGCGCCAACCAGAAAACCTGGCTGATTGCCAAGCCGATGATCAGCCCGCGTGCGGTATCAAGCCCGCCGGCTTCCATCATTTCGTGTCCGTCATCGAACACATCCTCGTTCCAAACGACCTTTTCCATTCATCTTCCCCCTAACGTTGCACGCTTTGCTGCGTGTTTTTTTGCGGCATTTGTTGCCTTGTAGTCGGTTGATCCCGACTTTTTGTAAGTTGCCATGGCCGTCATGTATCAACTCGCCCGCGTGTCATTCCGAGAGAATTGTCGGCTGCACCTTCATTGTTTTATGACAAAAACAGGTGCTCATGTAATATTTAATTAACCATAACCTACGGCTATTGGCAATACCCCTGCCGGTTAGGCAGCTTTGCCTTGGTCACACCCCATGCGCAATATCAGGCAATGGGTGGTTGCGACTGTGCGGGTGCAATGTGGATGCCGGCATGGCGTACGGGAATGCGGCGTATCTGGCCTGAAACTGGGTTTCGCGCTGCACCAATTTTAGTGCGGATGGGGTGGTGCTATCCGCCAAAATCGGTGTTGAACGGTCGACACTTGACCTGACGAGACGGAGCGACCGATCGAATTATTCAAAATGGAGATATATTTATCATATATTTGGGTCTGCCCAGCCGCCGCGCGTGGGTGGTTCATACGCGCGCAAACATTGATCGCTTAGGGCGTTGTCACGGGTTTGCGATGGGAACGCGGATGATCACGCTTCGGATTACCCATGTCAAACTGGTGGTTGCCGGTTTGGCGCTGATTGCCGGTTCGGCTCGTGCTGCTGATCGGTCAACGATCCCGACACGGCTGATGCTGTCCGAGCGTTTGACGTGGGGGCCGCGTGGTGATGAACCGGTTGCGGTTTTGGCCGATCCAATTGCGGAATTGGCGGCGCCGGTTGCAGCACCGTTACCTCCGGCAGCAGCGCAGACCATCGCGGCAATGCGGATCAGCCAGCAACCGATGGCCGATTTGGTCATGGCGATGGTTGAACGCCGGCGCCAGATCAACGCGATGACCGACCCCGATGCCAAAGCCGCCGCCGACAAAGTTTGGCAGGGCGAAATGGGTGACCTCTATCGCGAGGTGCAAACCCGCGACATTGTCCGCGCGCTCTATTCGCCTGCACAACTGGGCGAGCAATTGACCTGGTTCTGGGCCAACCATTTCAGCATCTACGCGCCCAAACGCGAAATACGCGCGATGCTGGGCGGTTGGGATGACACTTTGCGCAGCCATGCGCTCGGCAAATTCCGCGAGCTGCTGGCAGCGACGGTAACCCAGCCGGCGATGCTGCAATATCTCGACAACGATCAAAACGGCGCAGGGCATATCAACGAAAACTATGCACGCGAAATCATGGAACTGCACACCATGGGCGTGGGGTCGGGATATACCCAAAAGGACGTGCAGGAACTGGCGCGGGTGCTGACCGGGGTAGGCGTGCGCCTTACCCCGGAGATGCCGAACCTGCCGCCTGCCAAAGCCGTTTATTATATCCGCAACGGCGTGTTCGAATTCAATCCGCAACGCCATGACTTTGGCGACAAAGTGGTCCTGGGGCAAACGATCCACGGGCAGGGCTGGCCCGAAGTGATGCGTGCAATCGACATTCTGGCCAACCAATCTGCGACGCGGGTGCACGTTTCGCGAAAGTTGGCCTTGTTTCTGCTGGGTCATGACCCATCGCCTGCGCTGGTCAATGCGATGGCTGCCGAATGGCAGGCCAGCGATGGCACGATTGCACGCGTTGTTGCGGTGGTTTTGCGGTCGGACGAATTTCGCGGCTCATTGGGGCAGGGGTTCAAGGACCCCATGCACTATGTCCTGTCTTCGGTGCGCTTCGCTTATGGCGGGCGGGTGATCCGCAATGCCGATCCGATCATCAACTGGCTGCGGCGTATGGATGAATCGCCCTATGGTCGGCAAACCCCCGACGGCTGGCCGCTCGATGCGGCGGCGTGGACCGGGCCTGGCCAAATGGAAACCCGATTTGAAATTGCCAAAGCAATCGGTAACGGTTCGGCGGGGCTGTTTCGTGCGCGCGATCCGGGCAGCGCCGACGAGCCTGCGTTTCCCCAATTGCAAAACGCCCTGTGGTTCGCCGGTTTTGAGCACACGATCAGCGCACAAACCAAAGCCGTGCTCGACCGAGCAGGTTCATACCAGCAGTGGAACATGTTGCTGCTGGCCAGCCCCGAATTCATGCGCCGCTAAAAAAGGAAACGCCGATGTTCGACCGTCGCACAATCCTGTCCGGCACAGCGATGACCGGGCTTTCGCTGTTGGGTGGCCGTGCCATGGCAGCACCCGCGGTGTCCGGCACCCGGTTTCTTCTGGTGTTTTTGCGCGGAGCCTATGACGCGATCAATGTCATCGCGCCAACTGCCACCGCGTTCTATCACGAGGCGCGACCGACGCTTGCGCTCGCCAAACCCGATCCCGCCAATCCGCAGGCGGCATTGCCGCTCGATGCGGATTGGAGCCTGCACCCGGCTTTGCGCGACAGCATTGCACCACTGTGGCAGGCCGGGCAGATCGCGTTCGTTCCTTTTGCGGGGACCGACGACATGAGTCGCAGCCATTTTGAAACGCAAGACTCGATTGAGTTGGGCCAGCCAGTTCAGGGCTCGCGCCAATTCGGGTCGGGCTTCATCGGTCGGCTGGCATCGGTGCTGAACAAGGGCGGGGCCGGTGCGATTGCCTTTTCCGAAACATTGCCACTGATCATGCGTGGCGGCCCCATGGTCGCCAATCTTGCCTTGGGCGGCAATGGCAAACCACCGATCGACAATGCCGAATCCGCGATGATCGCGGCAATGTATCGGGGGCAACGGCTGGGTGCGGTTGATCTCGACGCCGCGGTTCACACCGGGTTTGCTGCCCGCGATGCGGTATGGCGCACGATTGATGAAGAAATGAAAGCAGCCGGACGCGGCGCGATTGCTGCGCGCGGTTTTGAATCCGCAGCGCAGCGTATCGGTTTGGTGATGCGCGACACGTATAATTTGGCATTTGTCGATATTGGCGGCTGGGACACCCACGTGAACCAGGGCGGTGCGACCGGACAACTGGCTGGGCGCATTGGAGAACTGGGGCGCGGGCTGTCTGCTTATGCCACTGCGCTGGGCCCTGATGCATGGCGCCAAACTGTCGTTGTGGTGGTATCCGAATTTGGCCGCACCTTCCGCGAAAATGGCAATCGTGGCACCGATCATGGGCATGGCAGCATCTATTGGGTGCTGGGTGGCGGGGTAAACGGCGGACGCATGGTAGGGCCGCAGTTGCGGATTGCTCCCGAAACTTTGAATCAGGGGCGAGACCTGCCGGTTTTGACCGATTATCGCGCGTTGATTGGCGGATTGTGGCAAAAGCAATTCGGACTGGGCCCTGCCCAGTTGGCAACTGTCTTTCCCGGTGTCATGCCAGCACGCCTGGGCTTGGTCTAAAGCCTTTGCAAAGTGATCGTTCGTGATTACGCGAGGCGCCAGCCCCTCTTTGCGCAATGAGCCTGTGCCATGATTACGCCTGCCGAGTTTCATTTCGCCTTGTTGTTGATCGGTGCGGTTTGGGCGGGAGCGCAAAACCAATTGGCCGGTGGCGGGTCGTTTATCACGCTGCCTGCACTGATGTTGACCGGGATGGACGCGCGTGCGGCCAATATCACATCGACGGTGGCGCTGTTCCCGGGGCAAGTTACGGGGGGCTGGCTCGGTCGCGCGCATGCTGCGGGCACCGCCAGTCTCGGTTTTCGCACTTTGGCCGTGATCAGCCTGATTGGCGGGGTGATCGGCGCCTTGCTGCTGTTGCTGACCCCATCGAACGTGTTCGCACAAATGGTGCCATGGCTGGTGCTGTTTGCGACAGCAGCGTTTGCCTGGGGCTCATTCTTTCGCAAGGCGTCGGCCGAAGGCGCCGATGTCAAAGTTTTGGGCAAAGCTCCTGCGACCACGATCCAGCTGCTGATTGCGATTTACGGTGGTTATTTCGGCGGCGGTATCGGCTTTCTGATGATGGCGGTTTTGGCGCTGGGGGGCGCGCCGGTGCGGACTGCTGCGGCGACCAAGAATGTGTTGGCGGGCGTGATGAACCTGACCGCGGTGCTGGTGTTTCTGGTTTCGGGCGAAGTACGCTGGCTGGCGATGGCAGTGGCGATGGTGGGTGCACTGGCCGGCAGCTGGCTGGGCGCGCATTTGTTGCGCCGGGTCAACGAACGGGCCTTGCGGTTCGTCGTTGTGTTTATTGGCATCGCACTGACGATTGCGCTGTTCCACGGCCCTTTATAGTTCTGAACGCGTCAATGAATGCTCATGGTAAACCGCACTA
>CAIPWG010000338.1 GCA_903868655.1 uncultured Sphingomonadales bacterium | reverse complement strand
CAGAACCCAGTCGGGGCGTTGCGCGATATAGGCCCAGCTGCGGATTGCCGCGATGCGCCCTTGCAAGGCATGGATGTCGCCTGTGGGATTGTCGAGCTGCGCAATGGATTGCGCCACGTAGTCCGCACCCAGATAGCCATGGCGCAGATCCTGCCACAGCCGCGCAACAAACCGCGCATGGGTTTCGGAACCCTGCTGGCGGAAATCAGGCAGGCAGCACACTTGCCAGAACCGTCGCACCGAGCGTTCGCCGCGCACCGAGCTGGCGACATCGGCATCACCGGCCAGCAGCCGCAAGACCGACAAGTCAATCGCTTCGGGTGGGCTGGACAGTTGGGGGCGCGGCGGCGGGCTGGTCAGATCGGCGATCAGCGTATCGAGCGAGGTGAAACGCAGATCGGATTCGCGCCAGAACAGCCGTGTCAGCGGGGCAAAGCGGTGTTCTTCGATGGCATAGACTTCATCATCGGCAAATTCGGCACTTTGCGCGCCCAGCCCACCCAGCGTGCCAAACGTACCGTCGCGCTGATGGCGCCCCGCGCGGCCCGCGATTTGCGCCATTTCTGCTGTGGTCAGGCGGCGCTGGCGATGGCCATCATATTTGCTCAGGCCAGCAAACGCGACATGGTGGACATCGAGGTTCAAACCCATGCCGATGGCATCGGTCGCCACCAGGTAATCGACTTCGCCAGCCTGATACATGGCCACTTGCGCATTGCGGGTCTGGGGCGACAGTGCACCCATCACCACCGCCGCGCCACCGCGAAACCGGCGCAGCATTTCAGCCATGGCATAGACCTGTTCGGCGCTGAACGCGACGATCGCACTGCGCGGCGGAATGCGCGAAAGCTTTTTCGGCGCGACATGACTGAGGGTGGAAAAGCGCGGCCGGGTAATGATTTCAGCTTCGGGCACGAGGCCGCGGATCATCGGTTCGAGGGTGGCCGAACCCAAAATCATCGTTTCTTCGCGCCCACGTGCGTGGAGCAACCGGTCGGTAAACACATGGCCGCGTTCGGGATCGGCTGACAATTGCGCTTCGTCGATACCGACAAACGCCAGATCGGGACGGTGCGGCATAGCTTCGGCGGTGCACAGCAGCCAACGTGCATTTTTGGGTTCGATGCGTTCTTCGCCGGTGATCAGCGCGACTTGCGAAGCACCCTTGATGGCCACGACCCGATCGTAGACTTCGCGCGCCAGCAGCCGCAGCGGAAATCCGATCGCACCCGAAGAATGTGCGCACAACCGTTCAATGGCAAGATGGGTTTTGCCGGTATTGGTTGGCCCAAGCACGGCACGCACCGCGCCGCGCCCGTCGGCGGATCGGTCACTCTGCAAAGACAGTGGGCCGGCCATGATGGCGAATGTGGCGTGGCCCCCCCTTAATCGCAAGACGCCGCCAGGGTATTATCCCCGGCGGCGCCAAAAAAGATGTGCGAGAAAAAGGGTCAGAGACGCGTAACGGATTACCCGTCGTAATCAGCGCCCAGCGATGTGTTGCGCACCGGTGCGGCCGCCGTGATGCGCAGCGCCTCTGCCGACTGCGACAGCGAACCGATTTCGTCGATCACATCGTCATCGTCAGGCAACACGCGCTGCAGCGATTGAATCACGTTTTCCTTCAGAACCGACGGGCGCACGGTTTCTTCAGCGATTTCACGCAGCGCGACGACTGGGTTTTTGTCCCGGTCACGATCGACGGTCAGTTCTGCCCCACCGGAAATCGAGCGGGCGCGCTCTGCAGCCAGCAACACAAGATCGAACCGGTTGGGAACCTTGTCGACGCAATCTTCGACGGTAACGCGCGCCATCAGGGCACCTCGTGAGTTAATTCGGGATGGGAAAACAAGCGGCAGCCACTAGGCGGGGTGGGCTGAGGAGTCAAGTTTTCCAGCTTAGTCCCCGCGAAGGTCCTCCATCAGATGATAGGCCCAGGCATAGAGCTGATGGTTTTCGGTATTGGCAAAACGGCGTAAGACCGATCCCAAAGTCCACGCACCAACTGCTGTGATCGCCATGGCCCACCAAATGTCGAGCGCGCCCAGTGCCAGATGACACACGATCAGTGCCAGAATTGGCCAGGCCAGCACAGCAATTCCCAACCGCAGAAAATAGAAATGGCCCAGCAACTGGAATATTGCAGCGTTGATCAGCATGCCGCCGATGATGGCCAGCAGCGGATGCCAGCCCAATCCTGCGCAAAGCCAGTAACCCAGCGCGACGCCCACCGCGACACCCGGCGCAACGAACACAAAGTGCGCAATCTTCCCGCGAATCCACCACAATGCAATCAGGCCCGCAACGGTCAGGGTGCCAGCCGGAATTTTGCCGACAAGCGCTACGCACGCATGCAATTCGGGCATCATCAGATCACTCAGCCTGTCAAAGACGTGCGGCGCCTGTTGGATTGCCTGTTCGATCATACGCGTTTCCCAGCTGCCGTGTACCGTTGACAGGGGTATCGCGATCCATGCGCCGCAGACAGCGCAGCCGCCTCCGCAATGGACCTAATTTGTGCGCGCCAGCATTTCCAGCACCAGCGCGGCATGTTCGCGGCGGCAGATCAGCAGGTCGGGCATATACGTGTCGTGCCGATTGTAGATCAGGGGCGATCCATCGGCGCGGCTGGCGTGCAGACCATGGGCCAGCGCCACTGCGACCGGTGCGCATGAATCCCATTCGTATTGGCCGCCGGTGTGAAGATAGATGTCAGCCTGCCCCAGGATCACCGCCATTGCCTTGGCCCCGGCGCTGCCCATTGGGATCAGCTCGGCCTCAAGCGCTTCGGCCACGGCAACAGCCTCTCTGGCCGGGCGGCTGCGGCTTACCACCATGCGCAACCGCTCGGGCGCGGGCGGTACCGCAATCGGTGCGTCGCTGCGCAGCACCAGGCCTGCACCGGGCAAAGCCACTGCGCCCAATGTGGCGATGCCATCGACCGCGAGGCCAACATGCACTGCCCAATCGGCTCGTGCCTCACCATATTCGCGCGTGCCGTCAACCGGATCGACAATCCACACACGGCTCTTGCCCAGCCGATCGGCGCTGTCCTTTTCCTCTTCAGACAGGAGGCCATCATCGGGCCGATTTTCGCGCAAGGCGTGGCACAGGAACTGGTTGGCGGTGGCATCACCCGCGCTGCCCAGCGCTTTCAGGCTCAACACGCCGCTGTCGCGCACGGTGATCAACAGTTGCCCGGCAATGTCGGCAAGATGGGCAGCAAGCGCGGCATCGGTCATTCGATCGGGTTCCATCAGATTGTCGGCATCCAGTGGCCGAGAATGCGGTCGACGATCCGTTCGGCGGCATCTTCGGCGTGTTCGCGGGTGGTGTCGACCCGGATTTCCGGATTTTCAGGTGCTTCATAAGGGCTGTCGATGCCTGTGAAATTCTTCAACGATCCGGCACGCGCCTTTTTGTACAGGCCTTTGACGTCGCGGCCCTCGGCGACGTCCAGCGGGGTGTCGATAAACACTTCCACAAATTCGCCCTCGGCAATCATCGCGCGCACCATATCGCGTTCGGCGCGGAACGGGCTGATGAATGCGGTGATCACGAT
>CAIPWG010000337.1 GCA_903868655.1 uncultured Sphingomonadales bacterium | reverse complement strand
CGCTGGTGATCGGCCAGTCCGATCAAACCGCCGTGATTGACGCCGTTGCAGCGCGCTATATGCCGCTGGTGATTTGGGGATCGCATCACCCCGGACAGATTCAATGTACCGTCGGCAGCGACAATCGCCTGGGTGGCCGCCTCGCGGCCGAGCGATTGCTGGCGATAGGTAAGACCCGTCTGGCTTTTCTGGGGGAAACCCGCGGCCCCGAAATCGCCGATCGCCTGGCCGGTGCGCGCGATGCCATCGCCGGACGCAGCGATGTCGTGCTGCGTGAAGTACCAACCCCGCTATCGAGCGAAGCGCTGGTCGAACAAGTCGTGGCGCAATTGGCAGAGTTGGGCGATGATCTCGACGGGATTGTGGCTGCATCTGACGTCATTGCGATGATGGTTTTGCGCGCCTTGCACGAGCGCGGTGCACGCGTACCCCAACAGATTGCGGTGGTGGGATTCGACGACTTGCCGATCGCCACCAGCACCGTACCGCAATTGACCACTGTGCGTCAGGATATTGCCAGCGGCGCAAAAGCCATGGTCGGTGCGCTGATGCAACGGATGGCCGGGATCAACGCCCCGGCCACGATCCTGCCGCCTGAACTGATCGTGCGCGAAAGCGCCTGATCATTCGGCGATCAAAACCCGATCGCCGTCAAACCGCAACCGGAATACTGGCGCCGGCGTGCCACCAAACTGGCTGCGTACCAATTCCGGATAATCGGCCAAAGTGCGTCCGGCCATGCCCCAATAGTCAACGAAGCTCCACACTTCATCCTCGCCGGTAACCCACCAGCTGTAACTCTGGGTCGGCTCATCCAGCGGGTTTGCCGCGACCAGCCCATTTCCGTTGACCATGCGCCAAGGTCCGGCCAGTTCATCGGCGACTGCGCCATAAATACCATTGGGCCCAGCCACTGCCCGCGGACCGAACGTGTGCCGCTGCGTTGACCAGAACACGTAATAACGCCCGGCACGATGGACCAGGCAGGCCCGTTCCAACTCGTTATTAACCCCGATTGCCTCGATCAGCGGATCGCCCAGCACCCATTCATCGCCCTCACGCGTGGCAATCCCGATAACACCGTTATGGGGATCGGTGTTCCAGCCAGCACTTGCGGTGAACACGATATGGGCCTTGCCCGTGACCGGGTCGCGAAACCATGCCGGATCGCGGAACGCCTTGATCGTGCCAGGTTCGGGATGTTCGATTTCCTGTCTGTCGCGCAAATAGCGCAGGCCATCTGCGACGATGATCTCGCGCGGGGCCTGCCATTGGGTAATTTTGCATGATCCCAATTGGCCTTCGACAGCAAACAGGCGCTGTTCGAACGACGGCGGTCCGTCGCGGCGTCCTGCTACTGTGTAGAACAGCGTGACAGTAACACCATCATCCGCCAGCATCGCGCTGCCCGCCCATTCGCGCAGGCCGGGGTTCAACCCGTCGGGCAACGCCGGACCATGGTCGCGCCAACCGTCCGCTCCATGTGAAAGCAGGCGAATGCGCGCCACCAGATGGCGTTCCACCGGATCGGGCAACACCGGGGCACTCAGAAAAAACCACAGCGCACGACCATTCTGCACAACGCTGCGCCCATCTTCATGTGCCAGTGGCCAACAATCCCACAAATCGATCCCGGGCAGGATCGGAACCGCATCCGGTGCGATGATCCGGCGCAAGACCGGTGGATCGGCATAATCCGTGGCCGTCCAGCGGCTGGCACCAAAGTTGGCAATGGATTGCGAAGGCGACGGTGAATTGTGAGTCATGGACAGAACAGTCATCAACCAAAATCAGGAGGGAAACGGGGCCAGATCATCGGCCACTGCGCGATCGGATCCGGCGATATGAAACAGCGCGACGCTTTCGGCACGCAGGGGTGGAAGCGGCAATCCCGCATACGCCAGCCAGTCGGCCTCGAACGCGGCCGGTCGGCCTTCAACCCACAGTTCTGGCACAGGTGCTGCATGACCGGCCAATCCACCGGCAATCCCCAGCAACCGCACAGACAGACCGCCATGCCCGGCCAGAAATGGCAGAACCAAGGGTCGCGGGCTCCGATCGCCCGGCGGCTCACACCGAATGACCCACAGGAACAGGCCATTTACGGGGCATCCTTGTGCTTGCCAAACCAGCCCGTCGCCGCCCTGCCCCAGCCACACCCCGCCGCCATGCACATAGTTGCGGATGCTGCGGCCAAAGCCGATCCATTGTGCCAGTTCGGCACGGTCCCGCTCATTCAAAGCGTCGGGGTCCAGTTCCACGCCCAAATGACCGGTCATGGCGACAGCTGCACGAAACGCCATGCTCTGGCTGCGGCCGGTCGCATGCGCCGGGCTTGCACCAACGTGGCTGCCCATCATTTCAGGCGGAAGGAACGCCAGAAAACCGCGTTGCATCGCCACCCGGCTGACCGCATCAATCGTGTCGCTGGTCCAGAACCGGTGAACGAAGGGCACCATCCCGGCATCACTCCGGCCGCCGCCGCCGGCACACGATTCAATTTCCACCGCAGGATGCTCAGCGCGCAGCCGGGCCAACAGGTCATATGTGCCGCGCACTTGCGCAGCACCCCCAGCGGGCACCAGATCTCGGTTATGATCCCATTTGAGATAACCGATCGGCGCACTGCGCAGCACCGTATCCAGCG
>CAIPWG010000336.1 GCA_903868655.1 uncultured Sphingomonadales bacterium | reverse complement strand
GGCCAAAGCGGAGGCCAGCGATCCGGTGAAATCACCCACCACCAGCGCGCGCGCCGGGGCGTGACGCAAAAAAGCCAGGCGGTCGAGCACATCGTCGACCATGTCGTCGATCACGAAACGCGCGGCATTCTCGCCACGCTGCAAAAAGCGCATGCGTTGGCGCAGTGCGGTCCGGCGCTGCGGGGCAAAGATGATGGGTGGTGCAGGGTGGGCGCTGTCGGTCATGCCTGTGCTCCTGCCGTTGTGGCGCGCTCTTGCCAAGCCCGTCATTCGTGTCGAGTATGCCTGCATGGGCTGGATAAAGTCGCTTTCCCCGCTGGTTGATCTGGTGTTTCCGCCGCGCTGCCCGCTGTGTGGCACAGCCCTGGCACAGCATGGCGGGCTTTGTATCGATTGTTGGCAGGGGTTGGCGATACCGGCTGAGCCGTGGTGTTCGCTGTGCCAGCGACCTTTGCCCGACCGCAGCGCAGAACAGGCAGCGGATGCTGCGCTGGCCTTGTCCGAAGCGGCGAAGGGCCGGTGGATCTGTCCACCGTGCATGGCCGAGCCGCCTCGTCACCAGAGTGTGGCAGCGGCGACTTTGTACAACGATGTCTCACGCCAACTGGTGCTTTCGTTCAAACATGGGCGAAGGATCGGTTTGGCTGATCTGATGGTGCGGCTAATCGTGGCGCGGATGCCGGCATTGGAGGGTGAATGGCTGATTGTGCCTGTGCCGTTGCACCGCTGGCGGTTGTGGCGTCGCGGTTTCAACCAGTCGGCGCTGCTGGCACAAGGGCTGGCTCGCGCGCTTGGTCAACCGTTGCTGGTTGATGGCTTGCAACGCATGCGTGCTACCCCACCACTGGGCCATCTCGGGCGCAAACGGCGCGCGGCCTTGTTGCAGGGCACGATCCGCGCCAATCCGGCGCACGCAGCGCGGCTGAAAGATGCCAAAGTGCTATTGGTTGACGATGTCTTGACCAGCGGTGCGACGACCGATGCCTGCCTGATCGCGTTGCGCAAAGTCGGCTTGGGCAAAGCGCGTCTTGCCTGCTTTGCCCGTGTCATCGACAATACGCACGCTATCGCGACGCCATCGCAAAGTCTGACCCGCAAAGAATGACGCCCGGAGCTTTCGCTCCGGGCGTCAGGCGTGACGAATTTTCAGCGAAATGGCAAACTTGCGTTCACCGTGCGGCCCCCCGACCGCCATCGCATTTGGTCCCTCATGGTCACTCGCGCGGGCGATTCAACGCACCGGCCTCACCCGAGATCTTTCCCTGAACTTTGGCGCTTGGTGCGCCGCCTTGCGGCGGTCCAGAACGCGGCTCCCTCAAGCCGCAACAACCGTTTGCCGGGAAGCGGCGCTGTATGAAACGGGAATGTAACACGACCATGGATTTTGCCCCTCCGTTGTGGTTATCCTGCAACAAATGCAGTGTCTTGACAGTGCATCGGTTAACTATGCGGTAAGGATTGTCCCATTTTGGCCTCAGCCACCCCCAACGACACCGTTCTGCGCGAACAAGGCAGTGTGTTCATGCCGCGCTATGATTCTTTCGGTCTGATTACGGCCGTCGCGGTGGATCGTTCCAGCGGCAGGCTGTTGATGCTCGCGCACATGAATGCCGACGCGCTGGCACGCACGCGCGAAACCGGGTGCGCGCATTTCTGGTCGCGTTCGCGCGGTGCCTTGTGGATGAAGGGTGAAACATCAGGCCATGTCTTGCGTGTGATCGAGATGCGGGTGGATTGCGATCAGGATGCGATCGAATTGGTGGTTGAGCCCGCCGGGCCTGCGTGCCACACGATGGCGCAAAGCTGTTTCTATCGGCGGCTGACGCCCGAAGGTACGCTCGAAAGCGTTCCTGGCGATTGACGCTTACGTAAAGGTCAGTTAGCGTCACTGCATGTCGACGCAGCCTATCAGCGATACGAATCGCATTTCCCCGCACGATCCTTCCGGCGCGCATACCGGGCATTTGCATCAACCAGACGCACTGTTCCGCGACCATTATACGATATCCGATTTGTCCGCCGAATTCGGTGTAACCGCACGCGCATTGCGCTTTTACGAAGACGAAGGGCTGATAGCGCCAACGCGCAATGGCCTGTCGCGGATCTATTCCAAGCGCGATCGAGCCCG
>CAIPWG010000335.1 GCA_903868655.1 uncultured Sphingomonadales bacterium | reverse complement strand
CCATTGGCGTTGCCGTTTTTCTGGTCGAAATCTGCCCGCAAGCCATTGCTCGATGGTTGGCGATTGCGGTCGAACTGTTGGCCGGCATTCCCTCGATCGTCTACGGTATGTGGGGTTTGTTCGTGCTCGCGCCGTGGTTTGCGCAAAACGTTCAATTGCCTTTGATGACCTGGGTGACACCTGGGTCCTGGTTGGAAAAATTGATCGTGGGGGTGCCGAACGGCGCCAACATTTTCACCGCCTCGTTGATCTTGGCCGTGATGATCCTGCCCTATATCGCCGCAATCTTGCGCGAACTCCTGATGTCGGTGCCTTCGCACATGCGCGAAGCCGCCTACGGTCTGGGCTGCACACCACGCGAAGTCATTACGCGCATCATGCTGCCGTATGTTCGTCGCAGCGCAATCGGCGCGGTCATGCTGGGTCTTGGTCGTGCGCTGGGCGAAACGATGGCGGTGACATTCATCATCGGCAATTCGCACAATTTCCCCAACAGCCTGTTTGACTCGGGCTCGACCATTTCATCGACCATCGCGAACGAATTCACCGAAGCGACCGGCGACATGCACATCTCGGCGCTGATCGCGCTCGGCACCGTGCTGTTCATGATCACTTTCGTGACGATTGCGATCGCACGGTTGCTGCTGGGTCGCGGAGGCGCAAAATGAGCACCCCATCGTTTGATTCGTTCCTGCATCTCCGCCGCAAGATTTATAACGGCGTTTTTCTGGTGCTGACCGGGATCGCCACGATCATCGCACTCGCCGCGCTGTTTCTTATTCTGGAAACGCTGGTGGTCAAAGGGATCGCCGGGCTCGATTCGCATATCTTTACGATGAGCCAGCCCGCGCCCGATCAACAAGGCGGCCTGCTGAACGCGATTGTCGGTTCGCTTGTCATGTGCGGCATCGGCATGGTTATCGCGTTGTTTGTCGGTATTCTCGCCGGTACATGGCTGGCCGAATATGGCGACGGCACCAAGCTTGCGGAGGTCGTCCGGTTTCTCAACGACATCCTCATCTCTGCACCATCCATCCTGATCGGTCTGTTTGTCTATCAATTGCTGGTTCGTCCGTTTCACGGATTTTCGTCCTTGGCGGGCGGTGTCGCGCTGGCCTTGTTGGCGATGCCGGTGGCCACGCGCGCGACCGAGGACATCATGCGCTTGCAACCCAATGCTTTGCGCGAGGCCGGGATGGCACTCGGTGCCAATCGCGGGCTGGTGATCCGATCGATCATCTGGCGCGCCAGCAAATCAGGACTGATGACCGGGGCCTTGCTCAGCTTTGCACGGATTAGCGGTGAAACCGCTCCGCTGCTGTTTACCTCTCTCGGCAATCCGTTCCTCAGCTTCAAGCTGACCCAGCCAATGGCTGCTCTGCCCACGACTATCTTCCAGTTTGCGATGAGCGCTTACGATGATTGGCAACGCCTGGCCTGGGCCGGTGCGCTGTTGATCGCCGTCGCCGTTCTTACCACCAACATTCTCGGACGCGTGTTGACGCGCGGGAGCACATCCAAGTGACATTTGAAGCACCCCAAGACGACCAACGCACCGTGATGATCCCGCCGCCCGAAGGCGACCGGGTGATCGATGTAAAGGATCTCGATTTCTTCTATGGCAAAAGCCAGGCGCTGTGGGGCGTTCAGCTGCCCGTTGCCAAAAACAAGGTCACCGCGCTGATCGGTCCATCGGGCTGCGGCAAGTCGACTCTGTTGCGTACGCTCAACCGGATCTATGATCTCTATCCAGGGCAGAGCGCCCGCGGCACGATCAATTTCGACGGCGAAAATATTCTCGATCTGGGCAAGAACTCGGAACAACTGCGCGCCCGGATCGGCATGGTGTTTCAGCGCCCCACCCCGTTTCCGATGTCGATTTACGATAATATCGCGTTTGGCGTCCGCCTGCACCGCAGCGTTGGCAAGGCCGATATGGATGTCATCGTTGAACGCTCACTGACCCGCGCTGCACTGTGGGACGAAGTGAAGGACAAGCTGACGACTTCGGGCCTCGGCCTGTCGGGCGGCCAGCAACAGCGGCTGTGCGTGGCGCGCGGGATCGCCATCAATCCCGATGTGCTGTTGCTCGACGAACCGGCATCGGCGCTTGATCCGTTGTCGACAGCGAAACTGGAAAGCACCCTGATGGAGCTGAAGGAATCGCTGACGATCGTCATCGTGACCCACAACTTGCAACAGGCAGCACGCATCTCGGATTATACCGGGTTTATGCTGCTCGGCAAAATGGTCGAATTCCGCCCCTCGTCCGATGCCTTTGTCTCGCCGGAAACGAAGCAGATGCAGGACTATATCACCGGCCGCTTCGGCTGAGCTGGGGAGCACAGATATTATGGCACAAGATCACACTATTCGCGCCTTTGACGAAGACCTGGGCCAGCTCAATGGCCTGATCGCGCAAATGGGCGGTCAGGCGCTGGGCCTGATCCGCGATGCCATCGACGCGTTGCGGCGTGGCGATCATGATCTGGCCGCACAGGTTATCGTGCGGGACAAAGAGCTCGATGTGGTCGAAGCCGAAGTCGAACGGCTGGCGATCCAGCTGATCGCCCTGCGCGCGCCGGTGGCGGGCGATTTGCGTCAGGTAGTCGCCGCATTCAAGATTTCCGGCATGCTCGAGCGGGTTGGCGACCACGCCAAGAATATCGCGCGCAGCACGCTGAAAATTCAGGATTTCCGCTTTGATGCTTTGGCACAAGTACCCGCCATTTCAGATATCGCTGCGGGCATGATCCATTCCGCACTCGATGCTTATGCAGCACAAGATGCGCACCTCGCCGAAGACGTGGTCGCGCGTGATGACCAGGTCGATGCCTTGTATCACGATTTGATCCGCGGCCTGATCGCGCATTTGTCGGATCATTCGGCCAATGTGGTCACTGCAACTGAACTGTTGCTCATCGCGCGCAATATCGAACGCATTGGCGACAACGCCACCAACATTGCCGAAGCGGTCTATTACGCAGCCAGCGGCGTGGTCATGCCCGACAGACACAAACTGCCCGATTGATCCGACCGACCGACGGGCTGCGCAAGCGCCCGCGTCATCATGATAATTGCGCGCGGCTGCAACAATTTGTTACCCGTGCAGCGCTTTGCGGGCACAAACCATGCATGCTAGGGCCTGCGACGGTTGATCACGATTATCGGATGCTTTGACGCGCAGACCCATGGCGGTGGTCAGCCCGCGTCAAAACCCGATGCATGCGTGATTGACCTCTAAAACCCTTTTGCCCCGACACAGAGCGATTGATAGGGGCCATCCTCAGGACGCCCCCATCGCGTTCGGGGCACGGAGCGCATCGCATGCTGGATATCGTCAAGATTGCGCTACACCGTCCACTGACGTTCATCGTCATGGCGATCCTGATCGCAATCTTCGGCGTGCTTTCTGCCGTGCGCGCACCGGTCGATATCTTTCCTGACATTCGCATCCCGGTGATCGCGGTCGCGTGGAACTATTCCGGCCTGAATCCCAAAGACATGTCGGACCGCCTCGTTACCCCATACGAACGGACGCTGACGACCACTGTCAACGATATCGAACACATCGAAAGCAACTCGATGGTCGGTGTCGGCGTCGTGAAAATCTATTTCCAGCCCGGCACGAACATCGCCGTAGCCAACGCGCAAGTCACCGCTGTCTCGCAATCGACACTGCGCCAGTTACCGCCTGGCACCACTCCACCGCTCATCCTGAATTACAACGCGTCGACCGTGCCAATCGTGCAGATGGCACTGTCGGGCGCAGGATTGACCGAGCAACAGCTGTTCGACATCGGCACAAGCCAGATCCGGCCACAATTGGTGACCGTGCCCGGGCTTGCCATGCCCTGGCCATCGGGCGGGAAACAACGCCAGATCCAGGTCGACCTCGATCCTGCGGCGATGCAGTCGAAGGGATTGTCCGCGCAGGACGTCAGCAACGCGATCGCCGCGCAGAACCAGATCAACCCGGCCGGTTTCGTGAAAATCGGGCCAACCCAATACAGCGTGTCGCTCAACAACGCGCCATCGTCTGTCGCAGCACTGAATGATCTGCCGGTCAAAGTGATCGGTGATGCCACAATCTACATGCGCGATGTGGCGCATGTGCGCGACGGCTACCCTCCGCAGACCAATGTGGTCCATGTCAACGCCCGCCGTTCGGTGCTGCTGACCGTGCTCAAGAACGGCGCCACTTCGACTTTGGCGATCATTGCCGGGGTTAAGCAGAAACTGCCCCAAATTGTCGTCGGTTTGCCTGAAACACTGAAAGTGCAACTCGTCGGCGACCAATCGATCTTCGTTCGCGCCGCCGTATCGGGCGTCATTCGCGAAGGCATGATCGCCGCCGGACTGACCAGCCTGATGATCCTGCTGTTTCTTGGATCGGTACGGTCGACCATGATCATTGTCACGTCGATCCCGCTGGCAGTGCTGGCGGCCATCGCCGCGCTTTATGCATTTGGCCAAACCCTGAATGTGATGACTTTGGGCGGTCTTGCGCTCGCAGTCGGCCTACTGGTCGACGAAGGCACGGTCACGATCGAAAACATCAACTGGCATCTTGAACAGGGCAAAGGGGTGATCGCAGCGATTACCGATGGCGCGGCCCAGATCGTCGTGCCCGCCTTCGTGTCGATGCTGTGCATCTGCATCGTGTTCGTGCCGATGTTCTTCCTTCCCGGCGTGGCCGGCTATCTGTTTGTGCCCATGGCGCTGTCGGTGATCTTTTCGATGGTCGCCAGTTTCATTCTGTCGCGCACACTCGTGCCGACCATGGCTATGTATCTGCTGAAGCCCCATGATCCGGCAGCGGCCCACGCGCCTGCCACGGGCTTTGCCGGAATATTCACCCGATTTCAGCGCGGCTTTGAAACACGCTTTGAACAGTTTCGCGCCGGATACATCGGAATGCTGCGACTGGCCCTGATCAGCCCACGCCGGTTCGTGGCCGGTTTCATGGCGGCCATTATGATCTCGTTCGTGCTGGTGCCGTTTCTGGGCAGCAATTTCTTTCCCACTGTCGATTCCGGGCAAATCCTGATGCACGTGCGCGTGCCGATGGGTTCACGCATCGAAGACACTGCCGTCCGGTTTGACCGGATCAGTCAATCGATCCGGCACACCCTGCCCGCAGGCGAAGTCGCCACGATTACCGACAATATCGGCCTGGCGGTCAGTTCGATCAACGTCGTCTATTCCAACAGCGGCACGATTGGTCCGCAGGATGGCGATATCATGATCACGCTGAAAGAAGGACACGCCCCCACCGACCGCGCGATCGCCACTTTGCGCCGCGAACTGCCCCGTCAGTTTCCCGGCACAACGTTCGCGTTTCTGCCTGCCGACATCACCAGCCAGATCCTGAATTTCGGCACACCTGCGCCGATTGACGTCCAGGTAACGGCGCGTGATGCCAAAGCGGCGCGCAACTTTGCCGAAAAATTGCGGGCAGCCATCGCGCCCATCCCCGGAATTGCCGACACCCGCATCCAACAACCGCAAGGCGAACCCAACCTGAATATCGAGGTCAACCGCTCGTTGATCGGCCAATATGGCCTGACCGAGCGTGATGTGACCAACAGCCTGGGCAATGCTCTGGCGGGCACCAGCCAAGTGGCGCCTGTATTCTATGTCAATCCTGACAACGGTGTGCAGTATGGGGTCGTGGCGCAAGCGCCCGAATATCTGGTGTCGTCGATCAATGCGCTGTCCAATGTTCCGGTTTCAGGTGCGCCGGGTACGCCGGGTCAATTGCTCGGTGGCATCGCCACATTGCACCGCAGCGATATTCCGGCCGTAGTGTCGCATTACAACATCCAACCGGTGTTCGACATATTTGCCGCGACTCAGGGCCGCGACCTGGGCGGAGTTGCCAGCGACATCAATCAAGTGCTTGCCAAAATGGCCAAGGATCAACCCAAAGGCGTGACTGTGACGATCCGAGGCCAGGTAGCCACCATGAACATCGCTTTCATGGGGCTGGGCCTCGGCATTCTGGCCGCGATCGTGCTGATCTATCTGCTGATCGTGGTCAATTTCCAAAGCTGGGTCGATCCCCTGGTTATTATTTCGGCCCTGCCCGCGGCGTTGGCCGGGATCGTGTGGATGCTGTTTGTATCGGGCACCACACTGTCGGTGCCGGCGCTTACCGGCGCAATCATGTGCATGGGCATTGCCACTGCCAACGCCATTCTTGTCATCAGCTTTGCCCGCGAACGGCTTGACCTTACCGGAGATGCCACACTGGCCGCGATCGAGGCCGGCATGGTCCGCTTCCGCCCGGTGCTGATGACCGCTTTGGCGATGATCATCGGCATGGTGCCGATGGCATTCGGCCTTGGCGAAGGTGGCGAACAGAATGCACCGCTTGGCCGCGCGGTGATCGGCGGACTGGTATTTGCGACCACCGCCACGCTGATTTTTGTGCCTGTGGTGTTCAGCCTTGCCCATCGGCGAACCGCATACGTCGTACCCTCTTTCGAACCGGTGTTGTCCCATGTCTGAAATCAGGCCCCCGATCGATTCCGCGTTGGTCGATCTGCATCAGAAACTGCCCGATACGGCCCGGCTCAAACGGTTGGGCATAGTGCTGGCGCTCGGCGCGGTCATTGTGGCTGGCACAGGCATCCTGTTGCGCCAGCATGCGGTCACGAGCGGGACAAACGACGCACGCGCAGCCTCGATCGATGATGTTGCGGTCGTCCACCCCGCGCCGGCTGCCCCGAGCGACGGGCTGGTGCTGCCCGGTCAGGTGCAGGCATGGAACAGCGCGGCGATCAATGCGCGCACCAAT
>CAIPWG010000334.1 GCA_903868655.1 uncultured Sphingomonadales bacterium | reverse complement strand
TTGCGATCCCGGTTAAGGCTCGCGCGCGATGACTGATACCATTTCCAACCCGTTTGCCGACCGTCCGCAGCCCAAGCCCTGGATCGCTGCAATCCATGCTTATGTACCCGGCAAGACAACCGGGCTTGACGGGCAACCGTTGATCAAGCTTTCGGCCAATGAAAATCCGCTTGGTACCAGCCCGCAGGCACGGGCCGCGCGCCATGATGCAGGCGAACAGGCTGTCTATCCCGATCCGGACAGTGTGGCCTTGCGCCATGCCTTGGGGGCATTGCACGGGATCGGGCCTGACCGTATCGTGATGGGTACCGGATCGGATGAATTGCTGAACCTTGCTGCGCAGGCGTTTGCGGGGCCGGGCGATGATGTGGTCTATGTCCGCTATGGCTTTTCGGTCTACGACATCGCCGCAAGACGCTGTGGGGCTCGACCGTTGGTGGCGCCAGACAGCGATTATGGCACCGATGTCGATGCGTTGCTCGCGACGGTGACCCCAGCCACGCGGGTGGTGTTTCTGGCCAATCCCAATAATCCGACAGGCAGCTATGTGGGACGTGATGCGATTGCAAGGCTTCACGCCGGATTGCGGCCCGACACATTGCTGGTGATCGATCAGGCTTATGCCGAATATGTCGCGCCTGAAGACGACGATGGCGCGTTGGCGCTGGCGGCATCTGCGCGCAATGTCCTGGTGACGCGCACGTTTTCGAAGATTTACGGGTTGGCGGGCGAACGTGTTGGCTGGGCGACAGGCGATGCGGCGCTCGTCGATATGCTCAACCGGATTCGCGGGCCGTTCAATCTGTCACTTTCGGCACAGGCCACGGCGCTGGCAGCGGTGGGCGATCAGGGTTTCGTGCAAGCATCGTACACGCACAACCGGACCGAACGGGCGCGGTTTGTGGCCAAGCTGGCGGCATTGGGCAATCACGGATTGCGCCCGCTGCCGAGCGAAGCCAATTTTGTGCTGATCGAATTCACTGGCTTGCTAAGCGCCGAAGCGGCATATCTGGGTCTGATGAACCGAGGCTACATAACGCGATGGCTGCCAGGGCAGGGTCTGCCGCAATGTCTGCGCATCACAATCGGCACACCGGAACAGATGGAAGACATTGCCGCGGCGCTGACCCAGATGGCGAACGCTGGGGCATGACACCGCCGTTTCGCCATGTTGCGGTGATTGGTCTCGGTCTGCTTGGTGGCTCGGTGGCGCGCGCGACCAAGGCCGCATTGCCCACAACCCACGTGTCCGGGTATGACGCCGATGCGGCAGTGCGGCTGCGAGCAGAGGCAATCGGGTTGGTCGACACGGTTGCGCAGACGGCTGCCGAGGCGGTGGCCGGAGCCGATCTGGTGGTGCTGTGCGTGCCGGTTGGCGCCATGGAGGCCGCCGCGCGCGCGATGGCATCTGGGCTGGCCGAAGATGTGCTGATCAGCGATGTCGGTTCGAGCAAGGCCGGGGTTGCGGCGGTTCTGGCCCAAATCCTGCCTGGGCACCGGGTAATCCCCGCGCACCCGGTCGCAGGCACCGAACAGAGCGGGCCCGACGCCGGCTTTGCCAGCCTCTTTCGCAATCGCTGGTGTATTCTGACCCCACCTGTCGATGCTGACCCTGCCGATCTGGCGCGCCTCGCGGCCTTGTGGGAAGCATTTGGCGCGCGGGTCGAAACGATGGATGCCGAACACCATGATCTGGTTTTGGCAGTTACCAGCCATTTGCCCCACCTGATCGCTTATTGCATTGTCGGCACGGCATCCGATCTGGAACGCGTGACCCAAAGCGAAGTGATCAAGTATTCTGCCGGGGGTTTCCGCGATTTTACCCGTATCGCCGCGTCCGATCCGACGATGTGGCGCGATGTGTTTTTGACCAACCGCGATGCCGTGCTTGACATGCTGGGCCGGTTCAGCCGGGATCTTTTGGCGCTGGAAAACGCGATCCGCGATGGCGATGGCACCGAATTGTTCGATCATTTCACCCGTACCCGGGCGATCCGCCGCTCGATTATCGAAATGGGTCAGGACGATGCGCGGCCTGACTTTGGCCGAAGCGATCATAGCGGCACTGCCTAAAGGGCGGTCAATGCAAGGCGTTGATCGCCTTGGTTACTTTGGCTT
>CAIPWG010000333.1 GCA_903868655.1 uncultured Sphingomonadales bacterium | reverse complement strand
CCTTTGCAGTGCGTGCCACCGGTTCGGACACCACCGATCTGACCGGCAGCGATTTCGTCGGTCATTTTGAATCCGATGCAGCGCAGGATATTTATTTCACCCAGGAACGCGGGCGCGGGTTGCCGGTGCGGTTTCTGCATGTGCCGATTGCCGACCCCGATACGGCAGGTCCGGTGGATCCCACTGCCGTGCCTTCGCTTTTTCTGGTGGTCGACACCCACGCCGGGGTGGGGGATGCGCGCGCCGGTTTGCCACAGATCGAAGCGCTGCTGGCGCGCCTGCCGCTGGGCCTGGCGATGGTCGATCGCGATGGGCGGTTCCTGTTTGCAAATTCGGCGTTTCTGCGCGTGGCGGGCCACGAAAATGTTGCGCCGCCGCCTTATCCATCGGATCTGGTCATTCGCGAAGACAAAGGCGCACTGTCAGATGCGGTGCGCCGCCACGCGCAAGGGGCGACGACCTCGGGCGATGTCGCGGTGCGTTTGCGCGCGACCCCCGATGAACCCGTATTGCTGGGGTTGGCGGCAGTACGTGGCCTTGGCGAATGCGCCGTGTTGCTCAGTCTGAAAGATTCGAGCGAAGAAACGCGGCTTAAACACCAGATTGCCCAAGCGTCAAAAATGCAGGCGGTGGGGCAATTGGCAGGCGGTGTAGCGCATGATTTCAACAACGTGCTGACCGCGATCATTGGCTATTGCGACCTGATGCTGATGCGCCACACACCGGGTGACAGCGATTACGACGACATTCAGCAGATCAAGGCCAATTCCAACCGTGCGGCCAGCCTGACCCGACAGTTGCTGGCCTTTTCACGGCAGCAGACTTTGCGTCCCCAAGTTCTGCAATTGCCCGATGTCGTGGCCGAAGTGTCGACATTGCTCAAACGTCTGATTGGTGAACGCATCACGCTGGAGGTTGCGCATGATCGCGGGCTCGGCGCGGTACGGGCCGACCCGGTGCAACTCGAACAAGTGCTGTTGAATCTTGCGGTGAATGCGCGCGATGCGCTGGCGGATTCCAAAGCACCAGGGGTTGTCAAATTGATGACCCGCCGGATCACCGCTGAAATGGTGCGCACGATGAAGAACGATGTGCTGCCTATCGGCGATTACACCGCATTGGTGGTGGAAGATAACGGCCACGGAATTCGCGCCGAACAGATCGACAAGATCTTTGAACCGTTTTTCACCACCAAGGATCGCGGCAAAGGCACAGGTCTGGGCCTGTCCACAGTCTACGGTATCGTAAAGCAATCGGGCGGGTTCATTTTTGCTGCCAGCGAACCGGGTCAGTGGACCCGCTTCACGATCTATTTTCCGGTACATATTCCCGATTCCAACGAAGTCGTGGAGGCACCACGCGAACGGCCACAAGAAACGCGCAGACGCAAATGGTCGCCTGGCGGTCATGTCCTGCTTGTCGAAGACGAGGATACGGTGCGCGCCGTGGCCGAACGCGCGCTGGTGCGTCAGGGGTATGAAGTGACGACCGCCAGTGATGGCGAAGAGGGTCTGGAAATATTGGTGCGGATGTATGACGAAGGGGGCAAGTTCGATCTGATCGTTTCCGACGTTGTCATGCCGACAATGGATGGGCCGACGATGGCACGTGAAATCCGCGCGCGCCGGCCCGAATTGCCGTTTCTGTTCATGTCAGGCTATGCCGAGGAAACACTGCGGCGTGAGATCGACATTCCCAACATGCATTTTCTGCCCAAACCGTTTTCGGTTCAACAAATCGTGAGCGCGGTTGAAAACGCACTACGCGGCGAAGTGGGCTGACGGCACACTACGATTCCCCGATTCGCCTGCCATCGGACGTGACAACCCCGTCGATTGCGCGCAAGACAGCGCCAACGTTATGCCGATCCGCTTTTGCAGCAGTCGGTATCGCGTGGCCGGGGCAGCGTGTTCTGGCCCGTAACAATCCGTCACGCCGCACAAGAATCCCATTGCTGCTAAGTGTTTGCGATCATTTGCTTCCATTTTGGCGAAAAATTTCTGTTCTCCCCTTGTTCTGTTGGAACGAAACAGGTACAAAGGCCTTGTTGACGGTCCCTGTCGACCATCTCTAGCAAGGGGGAGTGCAAAGCCATGGCGGCGCAGCTCAAGCTTATTCAGGAAGGCAAAGAGAAAGACATGGACCGTCAGAAGGCGCTCGACGCAGCGCTCGCCCAGATCGACCGGGCATTCGGCAAAGGCTCGGTCATGAAACTGGGCCAAAAGGAAACGATGCAAGTCGAAGCGGTGTCGACAGGATCGCTTGGTCTCGACATTGCATTGGGCATAGGGGGCGTACCGCGCGGCCGTATCGTCGAAATTTATGGCCCCGAAAGCTCGGGCAAGACCACGTTGGCATTGCACTGCATTGCCGAAGCGCAGAAAATTGGCGGCACTGCGGCTTTTGTTGACGCCGAACACGCGCTTGATCCGGTCTATGCCAAAAAGCTGGGTGTCGACATCGATAACCTGATCGTGTCGCAGCCCGACACCGGTGAGCAGGCGCTGGAGATCGTCGACACGCTGGTACGATCGAATGCGATTGATGTGCTGGTGGTCGACTCGGTTGCTGCGCTGGTTCCCCGCGCGGAAATCGAAGGCGAAATGGGCGACAGCCATGTGGGTTTGCAGGCCCGTCTGATGAGCCAGGCACTGCGCAAGTTGACCGGTTCGATCAGCCGTTCGCGCTGTACCGTGATTTTCATCAACCAGGTGCGTATGAAAATCGGGGTGATGTACGGTAACCCGGAAACCACCACCGGCGG
>CAIPWG010000332.1 GCA_903868655.1 uncultured Sphingomonadales bacterium | reverse complement strand
GATTCCCATTCCGCGAATAATCAGGCGGTCAAAGTGCTGAAGCAAAAAGTCGGTCAAGTAAAAGGTGCCGAGTTCCTGTTGGGCCAACTGTTCAAAAACATGGGACCCAGCGAAAAATTCGTAGCAATGGGCCCCGGGTATCCGTTCAACACCCTCCTGCTCCAAAACCCTGTCCAATAACCCGCCGGTACCGCAGTCCGCGTATGCGACAAAGATGGAAGTGAACTTGCCACGTGCCGTCTGAATTTTTTCACGCACCAGCTCCGGGATTTTGTCCGGGCGATTGTGAAGGTCCGCGGGCAGACATTGCACAACCAGATGCGGCCACTGGTTGAGCGTGCGAAGCGCGATGATTTCTCGCGCCAGTGCGCCACAAGCGATGACAAGGGTTGCAGGTGTGGCGCCCATGGCAAAGCAGCAACAGGTGGCTTGTGCAGGGCGGCCTTGATGCCCTTACGCAGCCGCTCCGGCGCGACGTGCGGCAATCAGCGTTTTGGCAGTTTCGACGGCAATACCAGCATCCCGGCAGTAGGCATCTGCCCCGACGGCTTTGCCGAATTCCTCGTTCAACGGGGCTCCGCCAACCAGCACGATAAAGTCATCGCGAAGACCTTTTTCCTTGAGAGTGTCAATCACCACTTTCATGTAGGGCATGGTGGTGGTCAACAGTGCTGACAGACCCAAAATATCGGGCTTGTGCTCTTCCAGGGCAGCAAGGTATTTTTCAACCGGGTTGTTGATGCCCAGATCGATCACTTCAAAACCGGCGCCCTCCATCATCATCGCTACCAAGTTTTTGCCAATGTCATGGATGTCACCCTTGACAGTGCCTATCACCATTTTGCCGATGGGTTCCACGCCGGTCTCAGCCAGCAGCGGGCGAAGTATTTCCATTCCGCCCTTCATGGCGTTAGCTGCCAGCAGCACTTCCGGCACGAACAAAATCCCGTCGCGAAAGTCAACACCCACAATGCGCATGCCTTCAACCAGCGCATCATCGAGCACTCTCGCAGCAGTCCAGCCCCGGCCCAGCAAAATTTGGGTGGCTTCAACTACCTCTTCGCGCAGCCCGTTGTAGAGATCATCATGCACCTGCTCGGTCAGTTCCTCATCGTTGAGGGTGTTGAGGTCTAGGTCGTCAAAATCATCTGCCACGGCAAACTCCTGCAAAAATAAATAGCTTGGCAGGACAAAATTTCCATGCCAAGCAACGAAGAAAATGGTACGGGCCCACACCACCCATAGCTGACAAAATAGCGACTATGGATTGTCGGGTCACGACAGGCAGCTAATGGTAAACCCCGCGTTGGTCGCCACGGTCAAAAACACCGTCGCTAAAAGATAATTTGTCGCGGATTCACTTCATAAACTGACGGTGTGGCGGAGCGACTTTATCACCCCGCAAACAGCGTATTTTGGTCTAATTTTGGTCGTATTTAACTGGAGTTATCGTAATGAACGTACCCCTTGAAGGTAAACCGCACTATATTTTGAAGGCCAGTTGTGCCAGCCGCATGGGCACAGTTGCCGTCGTTTCCGGGTTTTTGGCCTCGCGCAAGTGCTACATCACCGACATGCAGCAGTTTGACGACATTTTGACGGGCAGATTTTTCACCCGTGTATCGTTTTATGCCGAGCCCGGCGCCACGCCACCGTTAGAAGAGTTGCGTGAGCAATTTGTCGAAGTGGCAACGCGCGAGGCCATGGAGTGGGCGATTTTTAACGGCGAGCGCAAGCCGCGCGTGCTGATCATGGTCTCCAAATTCGACCACTGCCTGGTCGACCTGTTGTATCGCCATCGTCGCGGCGAGTTGAAGATGGACATTACCGCCGTCGTTTCCAACCACGCGGACTTGCGCCAACTTGTGGAGTCGCATGGCCTGAGGTATGAGCACTTACCCGTGAACGCGGAAACCAAACTTCAACAAGAAGACAAGCTTATGGAATTGGTGGCACAGACGGGCAGCGAATTGGTGGTTCTGGCGCGTTACATGCAAGTTTTATCCGATGGACTTTGCCGCCGTTTGCGTGGACAGGCGATCAATATTCATCACTCCTTTTTGCCCGGTTTCAAAGGCGCCAAGCCTTACCACCAGGCGCATGAGCGTGGAGTCAAACTCACCGGCGCAACCGCCCATTACGTGACTGCCGACCTTGATGAGGGCCCCATTATTGAGCAGGTAGTGCAGCGCGTAGATCACACTTACACCCCCGATAAACTGGCTGCGGCGGGGCGGGATTCCGAATGCGCGGCGCTGGCAACCGCCGTGCGGCTGCACATCGAACATCGCGTCTTTCTGAACGGCTCGAAAACAGTTATTTTCAAGTAACGGTATCGCTGATGAGGGGCTTGCAGCCGTTGACGGCTGCAGGTTTGCTGAATGCAACAGGGCGCAAATTTG
>CAIPWG010000331.1 GCA_903868655.1 uncultured Sphingomonadales bacterium | reverse complement strand
GCGCGCAGCGGCGGGACCATCGGGGTAGAAAAATTGCGCATCAACCATGTCAAACGGGGTATTGGCATGCAGCCGCCGCGCCAGTGGCAGCACCGTACGTGCAATCAACGTAGGATTGAACCGCCCCGACAGACCGGGAACAATCGGAAAGCGTGGGTGATAGACGGCGACAGGCCCTCCTGTTTCAATCTCCGGTATTTCGCACAAGGGAGCGTAGCGCGTTTTGGCCAGGATACGGTCGGGAATGAAGGGTGGCAATCCGATCGGATTGATGACGGTTACGTCCCAGTCGCCGCGCCGTGCGAGCGCTTCCATCTGGTTTTGTACAAACCGGCCAAAGCCCGGTCGTGAAGATGCCGGATAGAGGGTGGCGAGTGAGAGCAGGCGTTTGGTCAAAGACCACGCACCAGCATTTCGGCAACCCCCAGCCAACCCGGCCGATCGATTACCACCTGACGCTGGCCGATACCGGGCGGCAGAATAGCGATCCGTTCGCCGTCGCGATCGATCATGCGGCCGAATGCGAAACGCCCACCGGGACGCGGAGCCAGCACATCGCGATTGAGCGCACGGGGAAAATCATCGGTTTCGATTTGCCGCAGCCAGATCTGATCGCCCGACCGATATTCACCGGCGCTGGTTTCCACGGCAATCACGACCAACGCGGACTCGCCGCCAGGAACCACCGGAAACAGCGCCTCGGTTGGGGCCGTGACAGCTTCGGCTCCGTTGACACCCAGCCGCGCAATCAGCGTTGGTGCCGTTCCATGATCGGCTGAAACCAACATTTGCGGATCGATGCCAAGCGCGCCGGCAATGCGGTTCATCCACGCCAGCGACAACGACCGCATCCCGGTTTCAAGCCGGCCAATGGTTTGTGCGGTTGTCGGTGGCACACACCGCGCGGCAACATCGGCCAGTGTCAGGCCTTTTTGGCGGCGGATGTCGCGCATGCGGTTAATCATTGAACAGTTCCACCCAACCTCGGGAATATGCGTAGGAAGTCTATTCCACCAATAAACGCAACGGAGCAAGAGCACTCGCGATGCTCTTTCTTTAAGGGTTTTTACCCAATGCACGTTTCAATCAGGTAAAACAGCAGCGTGGTGGCTTAACCTTCGACGCGTTCTGCCAAGTCCAGCCATCGCATTTCGGCCTCGTCCTTTTCAGCGCGCAGCGCATCGAGCGCAGCGGTCAGCCGCGCAAAGCCCTCGGGATCGCGTGCATAAAGGGCGGGATCGGCAAGCCTTGCCTCACCTTTCGCAATCTGGCTGTCGATGTCTTCGATCCGTTTGGGCAACAGCTCGTAATCGCGCTGGTCCTTGTACGTCAGCTTGCCTTTGCGCACGGGAGATGCTGGCGGTGGTACGACAGGCGCGGAATTGGCTACCTTTGCAACCGGGCGGCCTTGCAGGCGTTCCTTGCGGATACGGTCCCATTCGGCATAGCCACCAGCCACGACATCGACCCGGCCCGACCCGTCGAGCCCGAGCGTGATCGTCACGGTGCGATCGAGAAAGTCGCGGTCGTGGCTGACTATCAGCACAGTGCCGTCATAGTCGGCGATCACTTCCTGCAAAAGGTCCAAGGTCTCAAGATCGAGATCGTTGGTC
>CAIPWG010000330.1 GCA_903868655.1 uncultured Sphingomonadales bacterium | reverse complement strand
TGTTTCAACCCGAGCGATGTCCATGAATTTGAAATCGGCGTAAATTGGTGTTTCGCCGAGATAAATCGCCAGTGAATTGTCGTAATTGTTGCCCGATGACGCGGTGTCGTTGGCCGACAAACCCCGCATGATGATCGTGCCATTGGCTGACGGCCCCGTATCCTTGATGGTCAGGCCCGGCGTGACAGCACCGAGGTCCCTGACATCATCGATATGCTGATCCTGCAACGCCTGCGCCGACACGGCAGAGATATTGATTGGCACATCCTGCAACGAAGTGGCCCGCCGGGTCGCGGTCACCACAATCATCTGGCTTTCCTCGGTCGCTGGCGCCGATGTGCCCGATGCGTCGGCGGCATGGGCGGCAAGCGATGTCATCGCGTTTACGGCAGTGGCACACAACAGCGCCAGGCGCACTTTGGAAACGTGTGTCATTCGACCCCCTTGATCGGTTGTTGTCCCCCCTCATCCGCTGCCGGCGGCCTTGCAAAATGCGCCGGGTAAGCCGTGATAACGCCAGGCCACACGCCGCTATGCCGACAGGCAAAGGAGGAAAGCGTGCATTAAAACAACAGGATCGCGCCACACTGTGCCATAGTGCGTTTGACGTATGCGTGCGTAAAGGGCGCCAGACCCGCCAGGCATAGACAAATTTTATGCCAATCATCGAAAATTGCCAGCTAGCAGAATGACCGCGACGTCGGCACTTTGTTTTCTCAGGTAACTCCAATACAGAAAAGTGTCCATGCTGCGCCCGTGCTCGCCCCGCCACAATTCGGACCAAACGGCCGCAAAACCGACGACACGCATTTCAGCGAGCGCCGTGTTCGAAGCACTTGCCGTGCATTTGCGATGAAGCGGATGGATCGTCGCTTGAGGCATGTCGATACCGTGTTGGTAACCGACGATTCACCCGAAATGCTGCGCTTTCTTGCCGACGCGCTCGAAGCAGAAAGCATCCGCGTGTTGGTTGCCACCAGCGGAGAGGCCGCCATCGATCTGTTGCGGCACGAACGGCCCGACCTGATCCTGATGGATGCCGTATTGCCCGGCATTGGCGGGTTTGCGGCAACCCGGATGATAAAGGCGAACCCGATCACCGCCGGCATACCGGTAATATTCATGACAGGGCTGACCACGAGCGAGCACGTACTGGCTGCACTGGAAGCCGGCGCGGTGGACTATGTGCGCAAACCGCTGGTGTTGGATGAATTGCTCGCCCGGGTTCGCGTTCATATGAACAACGCGCGCGTTGCCGAAGGCAGCCAGGCTGCCCTCGATGCATCGGGGCGGCATCTGATCGCGGTTGATCGCGTGGGCAGGCTGAAATGGTGGACACCTCATGCGCGAAAGCTGCTGGCACGATACCTTCACGACGACGAAACAGCGGCTGAACGATTGCCCGAGGTTCTCGAAGCCGCCGTTGCGCAACTGCTTGATGAAGCCAGTCGCCCCGATCAGGTCGTACGGGTCGAATTGCCCGGGGTGACGTTGGAATTGGCGCGCGTGGCGCGTTTGCGGGCCGATGAGGTTC
>CAIPWG010000329.1 GCA_903868655.1 uncultured Sphingomonadales bacterium | reverse complement strand
GTACCTGCCGCGCGACTTCGCCGGTCGAAGGGTTGTAGACCGGTGCCAGCCGCTCGCCCTCGGCCTTGTGCCCGCGCGCGGCGCCTGCAAAATAATGCTCAACAATGGTCATGGTCTGGGTCCTCAGGCGGTTTGGCGCAGCACTAGGGCAAGCGTCTCGAAAATTTCGTGAATCTGATCCGCAGAGATGATCAGCGGGGGTGACAGCGCGATAATATCGCCGGTCACGCGGAGCAACAGCCCCGCATCAAAGGCGCGGTGAAACACCTCCATCGCGCGTGCGCCGGGTGCGCCCTCGCGCGGGGTCAGCTCGATCCCGGCGACCAGCCCCAGATTGCGGATGTCGATGACATACGGCGCATCGCGCAAGCCATGCGCCGCATTTTCCCAGACTTGGGTCAGGCTGGCGGCATGGGCGAAAATGCCGTCGTCTTCGTAGAGCTTGATCGTGGCCAGCGCGGCCGCCGCAGCTAGTGGATGGCCCGAATACGTGTACCCGTGAAAGAATTCGATCCCGGCGGGTGATCTGTCGACTACGGTATCATAGACCGCACGATCGACCGCGACCGCACCCATCGGCACCGACCCGTTGGTCAGCCCCTTGGCCAGAGTCAGGATATCAGGGGTCACGCCAAAATATTCGGCGGCGGTCGCGGTGCCCAGACGTCCAAAACCCGTGATCACTTCGTCGAAGATCAGCAGGATGCCATATTTACGGGTAATATCACGCAGCCGTTGCAGATAGCCCTGCGGCGGCACCAGCACGCCGGTCGATCCGGCCACCGGTTCAATGATCACCGCGGCGATTGTTTCGGGGCCGTGCAGTGCCACCAATTCTTCGAGTTCGTCGGCCAGATTGCCGTTGGATGGCTGCATCCCGCGCTGAAACCGTATCGCATCGCCATGGGTATGGGCCAGATGATCGACGCCCCAGACCTGGCTGACATGGCGGCGACGGTTGCCCCCGATCCCGCCGACCGACATCCCGCCAAAATTGGTGCCGTGATAGCCGCGTTGGCGCCCGATCAGCCGGAACCGCGTGCCTTCGCCGCGCGCATGGTGATAGGCGAGCGCGATTTTCAGCGCGGTGTCAGCGCTTTCACCGCCTGAATCGGTAAAGAACACCCGATCAAGCCCTGCGGGCATCAGTCGGGCGACCGCAGTGGCGGCCTGAAACGCGGACGGGTGGCCCAGTTGGAAAGTCGGGGCAAAATCGAGCGTCTGGGCGGCTTCGGCTATCGCAGCCACGATCGGCGCGCGCCCGTGCCCGGCATTGACGCACCACAGCCCGGCCGTGCCGTCGAGCAACTGCAGCCCATCGGTGGTGGAATAATGCATGTCGCGTGCAGACGCGAACAACCGCGGGTTGGCTTTGAAATGGCGGTTGTTGGTGAACGGCATCCAGAAATGCGACAGGTCGATATCGCCGGCGGCGGCAACCAGATCCTCGGCACTGCGGATATCGAGCTTGGCAAGCGTGGCCATGGCAGCCTCTTTCGGGTTGTTGCAGCAGACCCCTCTTTGTGCGTCGAAAACGCGGGCGTCGCTGCCAGTAATGAATAGGCCCGTGATGCATGTCAAACACGATGCTTTGCGACCATTTATCAGCTTACGCTGGCCCCTTGGCGGTGCCATACTGGCAGAATACGGCCCATCGGAGTTTTTTGCGTATGCCCGACATATCCACGCTCGTGAAATCACGGCCGGAACTGAAGCGGCCCGATCTGTGGCGTGAAGCCGCCTTTGTCGCCGGAACCTGGCGCACCAGCGATCGCACGATTGCGGTCGACAATCCGGCCACGGGCGAAGTGATTGGCCATGTGCCCGATATGGGCGCGGTGGAAGCCGACGAAGCG
>CAIPWG010000328.1 GCA_903868655.1 uncultured Sphingomonadales bacterium | reverse complement strand
GCACAGCGCACTTCGGTGCGGATCATGCCGTGGGTGGTATCGGTCAATTCTGTCACGGCTTCGTCTTGCGCGGGTGCGGTAAAGCTGGGCCAACCGCAGCCGCTGTCGAATTTTGCGTCGGATTCGAACAGCGGCGCGCCGCAGCCTGCGCAGAAATAGTCGCCTGCGGCCTTGTTACGATCATACTTGCCAGTGAACGCGCGTTCTGTGCCCGCTTCGCGC
Organism: uncultured Sphingomonadales bacterium; assembly: GCA_903868655.1. Taxonomy (GTDB): domain Bacteria; phylum Pseudomonadota; class Alphaproteobacteria; order Sphingomonadales; family Sphingomonadaceae; genus Novosphingobium. The sequence goes on along the minus strand of CAIPWG010000328.1, from coordinate 5,156 downwards.
AGCACATGATATTGTTCCGGCGTCAGACGGGCGCGCCATTCGGCGTCGGTCAGGTTCAGCGTGTCGGGCATTGCGGGTCTCCTGCTGGCTGCTAATTTGGGGGCGGTGGGCGGTCGGTTCAACCTGTTGGCGCGGCAGCAAGATGGCGGCATCGGGCAAAATCGTCGGCATCAAGGCTGCCGTGGCCGCCGGTCAAGGCTTCGCGCACGCGCCTGCGCTCGAGGTCGATCGCAGCGGCGGCTGCCGCAGGGTCAAGTCCTTTGGCGCCAAGCAGTGCCTGCGCCGCCGGGGTGAGACTGGCCGCTTCGTGCTGCAAGATGACGGCCAACGGGTCGGCTGGATTGCGCGTTGCGAGCACGTGCGCATAGATATCCAACATGGCCACGCAGGTGACGGCATCGGGCGCGGGGGTTGGCGGTACGACACGGTCGAGGTCGCCGAGGCAGGAAACCGCGACATCCGGGGCCCCATTCTGCGTCACGCTGCGGGCTGCGTTGACCAGCAGATTGGCCAAGGTTTCTCCCGACAATCCAGCCGATCCGGCCAGGCGCTCACCCACCAGGCCCATGTAGCGCTTGCCGCGAATGGCCAGTGCCGGAAGCGCCAGCGCCGCTGCATCACCGCGGGTCTGTGCCACAGCGATGACCGCAAATGCCGCTGCACAGCGCAGATCGTGCTGATCTTGGCTGGTCAAAGCGTTCTGCACAGGCGTTGGTGGCGGGGTCGCTGCGCCAAGCATCAGCCCAGCCAGCAAGGGCACAACAATTCGAAGCAGCATGAGCATGGTGTTGGCCATAGCGTGGTGGGGCACGGTGGCAAAGGGCGGAACGAAAGTGCCCCCGGATACGCCAAGGTGTATCCGGGGGCGAGTGTCAGCAGGCCCCAAAGGGTGTCGATTGGGGCATCCGCTGGAGAGCCGGAGAGTAAATTCAGTTTCGAATCGGAACTTAAATAAATAGATTGCGATTTGCAATGTGTTTTGATGCGGGACGCTTGGTCACACAACGGCAACATGGGACCTTATAATTTTGGCAATTGTGGTCTATGTCCTGCGTCATGGACAAATTGCGCGAACCTCTATCCTGCCTTGAAGGCTGCGGCCTGCCGCTGGCGCTTGAAGCGATGGGCGAACGCTGGTCGTTCATGATCTTGCGCGCAGCCTTTAACGGGGTGCGCCATTTCGAGGATTTTCTCGATCAACTCGGCATTGCCCGGAATATTCTGTCCAATCGGCTGGGACGGCTGGTTGAAGCCGGAATTCTGAAACGCGAACATTGCGCCGACGACCGTCGCCGGATCGAATATTGTCTGACCGCCAAAGGCAATGATCTTTTGCCGGCCATGCTGGCACTGCGCCAATGGGGTGAAAAATGGGCGCTGGGGGTACCTTGCAATCCGGTGCTGTGCGATGCCCGCGATGGTCTGCCGATTGCCCAAATCGCCATCCGGTCGCACGACGACCGCGTGATTGGTCCGGGCGAACTGGTCTGGCGCGATGCCACTGATTTGGGCCAGACCAACGCTCCCGATATTCGGCTTACCGCCTGACCAGCTGATTTTCAGTCTGTCTTTGCGCCAAAATGCGGCGTGCTCCAGACAGGGCGTGGTTGTAGCAGGCACGAAGATCGGACAACTCCGCCAGAGGACGCCGTTCTGGCCCATCTTCGCAAACTTCGGCAGCCGCACGGCGAAGTCGCTTGTCGAATTGCGTGCGGCCGGTCGCTGTGGACAAATCAAGATCAGCATAACTCATTGTAATCGTGCGCACTTCGGGGCCTGCGGGTTGGCTTTGAGCCATGGCGGGGCTGGCGCCCAGACACAGAGCGGGCGCAACAACCAGACTGGCAAACACGGCTGAGCGCCATGCGAATGCATGTGACATGACAATGATCCTTTTCGATTTGTGATCGTTTATCGAGACGAACATCACGGGGTAAAAACCGGCGGGGGTTCGTCTCCAACGGCCCCCCGCCGATCGCGCTGTGCAGCACCCCAAGTTTCCGGGGGGGAGTGCCGCCCAGCGCTTGATCGTGGTGTGCCTTGTATTGCCTGCCGGCGCACCATGGGCTCGACCGAACGCCTTTGCGCGGCGATCACCGGACCAACCGCTGGCCCTGGCTGTCTAACGACTTTACGAGCGGGGCCATGATCCAGCTTGACCCGGATGCGCGGGCGACGGCAAGGCTGCGGCATGATCCGTCTGTTTCACATCAGCGACCTGCATTTCGGGCTCGAAGACAGCCGCGCGCTCGATTGGGTGAGGACCGCGGTGCGCGATGAAGCCCCCGACGGCGTAATCATCACTGGCGATTTCACGATGCGGGCGCGCAAATCCGAATTTGCCGCCGCCGCGCGATGGATCGCGGGTCTCGGGGTGCCGGTGCGGATCGATCCGGGCAATCACGATCTGCCCTATTTCAACCCGGTCGAACGCTTTTGCGACCCTTATCGCAAGTTTCGCGGGCTCGAAGCCGCAATCGAACACCCGTTGCTGCTCGATGATCTCGCAGTGGTACGCCTGGCAACAACAGCGGCGGCACAATGGCGGCTGAATTGGTCGCGCGGCATCGCGTCCAAAGCTGTGCTGGCGCGCACGCTTGCCGCGATCGATGCGATCGCCCCCGGCCAGCCGGTGCTGGTGACATGTCATCATCCGCTGGTCGAAGTAGGGACGCGCGGGCGCGCGCTGACCACAGGCGGCAACGACGCGCTGGACCAATTGGCCCGGCGCGGGGTCCTGGCAGTGCTGTCGGGCCATGTGCACGATGCGTTTGACCTGATTCACGATACGCCATCGGGCCCGGTGCGCATGATCGGGGCAGGCACGCTGTCGCAAAGGCTGCGCACCACGCCTCCCACATTCAACGTGCTGACATGGTCGGATGGCCGGTTGACGTGCGATTTGCGGAAACTCGAAGGTGTCGATCCGGCTGCGATCGGTCGCTATCGCTAAACCGTACCATCCCTTGTTGGCGCGTCGTGGCGATCGGCTTGCAATGCCGTCGGCGCGCGGGCACGATTACGGCATCCGTGGTCAAGCGAGGCAAGGCAGGCGATGCTGACGATTTACAGCGACGATCACCGGTTGCACCACGGCGCGGCTGAATTCTATCGCGGGCGGCTGGTTCCTTGCTTTGAAATGCCCGCGCGCGCCGATCAGGTGCTCGGCCGGGTGCGCAGTCTGGGCCTCGGCCCGATTGTTCCGCCTGATCGGTTTGATCGCGCCGCTTTGACCCGGGTGCATACCGAAGATTTCGTCCGCTTCCTCGAAACCGCATGGGGCGAGTGGTCGGCGCTGGGCGAAACCGGCGATGCGCTGCCCTATGCCTGGCCTGCCGCAGATTTGCGTCAGGATGTGCCGCCCGACCACATTGACGGAAAGCTGGGTTTCTATTCGATCGATGCGGCGGTTCCGATCACGGCGGGCACCTGGACGGCGGTACGGTCCAGCGCCGATTGCGCGCTGACCGGCGCGCGGCATCTGGCCGAAGGCGGGAACAGCGCGTTTGCCCTATGCCGCCCGCCTGGGCACCATGCCGGCGCACGCGCAATGGGCGGGTTCTGCTATTTGAACAACGCGGCGATTGCCGCCCAATATTTGCGCGATCATGGATCGGCGCGGGTGGCCGTGCTCGATGTCGATTATCACCATGGCAACGGCACGCAGGCGATTTTTTACGACCGGGGCGATGTCTTGTTCGTGTCGCTGCATGGTGATCCCAAACAGGAATATCCGTTTTTCCTGGGCTATGCCGATGAAACCGGGACCGGCGCAGGGTTGGGGGCAAACCGCAATTATCCGTTGCCGTGGGGTACCACCGGGGCACAATACCTCTCGGTGCTCGACAGCGCGATATCCGATATTGCCGCCTTTGGCGCCGACAGTGTGGTGGTTTCGCTGGGCGTCGATACGTTTGTCGAAGATCCGATCAGCCATTTCGAATTGGTGGCGAACGATTTTACCAGCATCGGCCAACGCATCGCCAGCTTGGGCAGGCCAACGCTGTTTGTTTTGGAAGGTGGCTATGCCGTCGCCGACATCGGCGGCAATGTGGCGGCGGTTCTCACCGGGTTTGCCGGTGCCTGACATGGCAGCGGCACCAGCACCCGATCGTTTCCATCGCCAGCTTCGGCTGGGTGATCTGCTGGCCTATGGGCTTGCCTATATTGCACCGATTTCGCCGCTGTCGACGCTTGGGCTGGTCTGGGCAGCATCGCACGGGATGCTGGCGTTGGCCTATTTGCTTGGCGGAGTGTGCATGGCATTCACCGCGTTCAGCTATGCCGCGATGGTGCGCGAAGTGCATAGCGCGGGGTCGGTCTATGGCTTTGCGCGCGTTGTGCTCGGGCCTTTTGCCGGGTTTGTTGCAGGCTGGATGATCCTGCTCGACTACCTGCTGATCCCGGCCTTTGTGTATGTGGTGATGGCGGTCGCGCTGGGCGAACTGATGCCCGGTGTCGATCGCGGCGTGTGGATCGTGCTGCTCGCCGCATTCACCACTGCGGTCAATTGGTTCGGCATCGGATCTACTGCCAGAGTATCGTTTGCCGCGGTCATTGCGCAAGTCGTCGCGATGATTGCGCTGCTGGCTTTGGCCGTATTTGTCCGGCTGCACCATTTCGGCGCGGCGGGGCTGGGGCCTGCACCATTTTTCAGCATGCCGTTTTCGCTGTCGGCGGTGCTGGCGGGTACATCAATCTGTGTGATGTCGTTTCTGGGCTTCGACGCGGTGTCGACACTGGCCGAGGATACCGCCGATCGCACGGGGCGCACACTCGGCCGGGCGATCCTGCTGGTGCTGGCTTTTGCCACCGGGTTGTTTGTGTTGTCGGCGTGGATTTTGGGCAATGCGATGCAGGGCGCCCATTTCAAAAGCCTGGATGCCGCCGCCTATGAACTGGCCGGGCAAATGGGCGGGGTATGGGCCGGGATCGCGCTGGCCTGGGCTTATGCCATTCTCGTCGGCTTCAGCAATGCGCTGCCGATGCAGGTCGGGGTGGCGCGTGTGCTTTATGCAATGGCGCGAGATCGGCAGTTGCCGGCAAAACTTGCCCGGTTGCACCCGCGTCACAACACCCCGCATGTGGCGATGTTGGCCTCTACCGCGGTCTCGCTGGGGGTGGCGTTGTGGCTGCGCGAGGCGATGGACCAGTTG
>CAIPWG010000327.1 GCA_903868655.1 uncultured Sphingomonadales bacterium | reverse complement strand
TTTGCGATCTGGTGGCTGGCCAAGCCGCGCTTAATCGGATCGGCGGGCTTACGCTGTAAGGCTATGGCCCTAGGTATTTCTATCAGGATGTGATCGGCGCGCGCCCGGGCACGCCAGAGACATTGGCGCCAACATTTTGCGCGGTTTGATAGCCGCTTTGCGCCATCAGGCCGGCCAGCAATGAATGTGAAAATTATCACACAGAGCCGTTCATCAATTGAATTTCTTAATCCTTCTTTCACCACACATCTTCATACCTGTTGGGCATGAAAGCGATCATTCTTGCCGGGGGCCTTGGTACCCGCCTTGCCGAGGAAACATCGGTTCGTCCCAAGCCGATGGTGGAAATCGGCGGGAAACCGATACTGTGGCATATCATGAAGATTTACGCGCAACACGGCGTGACCGAATTCATCGTTTGCCTTGGCTACAAGGGCTACATGATCAAGGAGTATTTCTTCAATTACGCCCTGCATATGTCAGACGTTACGATTGATTTGCGCCGGGGCACGACCGACGTTCATCGCAATGCGTGTGAAGACTGGAAGATTTCGCTGATCGATACCGGTGCGGAAACGATGACCGGGGGGCGCTTGCGCCAGGCGATGCAATTCCTGGGTGATGATGAGGATTTTTGTCTGACTTACGGCGATGGGGTCAGCGATCTGGACGTTGGCGCTGCGATCGCATTTCACCGTTCGCATGGGCGCAAGGCTACCGTGACTGCAGTGCGCCCTGCCAGCCGCTATGGATTGCTTGATCTCGATGGCGATCGAGTGACCGGGTTTGCCGAAAAGCCGATCGAACAAGGCGGGTGGATCAACGGGGGTTTCTTCGTCCTCAACCGCGAGGTCGCCAGCTATCTGGGGCAATCGGACAGCTGTACGTGGGAACGCGAACCGCTTGAGCGCTTGTCCGCCGACGATGAATTGCGGTCCTTTTTCCACGACGGTTTTTGGCAGCCGATGGATACGCTGCGCGACAGACAAATGCTCGAAGCCATGTGGGAACGGAAAGAGGCGCCATGGAAAACCTGGCACTAACCCGCGAAACCGCACTTTCCGCAACGCCGCACCCTGCGTTCTGGGCAGGGCGTCGGGTGCTGGTGACCGGCCATACCGGTTTCAAAGGATCGTGGTTGCTGGTCCTGCTGGATCTGTTGGGCGCTCATGTAGCCGGGCTCGCCCTTGCGCCAGAAACCACCCCATCGATGTTCGACCTGATCGACGGCAGTTCGCTGTGCGACCATCATGTAGCGAACATTCGTGAACCCGCCGTGATCGAAGCCATTGTTGCCGAAATCGAACCGGAAATCGTGCTGCACCTGGCCGCCCAGCCGCTAGTGCGCGCGTCATACGTCGACCCGCTGGGTACGTTTCAAACAAATGTCATGGGCACCGCCCATGTGTTGGAAGCATGCCGCAAGTCTGGCTCTGTCCGCACGATTGTCTCGGTCACTACTGACAAATGCTACGCCAACGATGGCAGGGCAGGGGGCTATTGCGAGGATGCCCCGCTGGGTGGTCACGACCCATATTCGAACAGCAAGGCATGTGCGGAACTGGTGAGTGCGTGCTGGCGTGACAGTTTTCTGGCAGAACGCGGCATCGGGCTGGCCACGGCACGCGCCGGCAATGTCATCGGTGGCGGCGACTGGTCGACAG
>CAIPWG010000326.1 GCA_903868655.1 uncultured Sphingomonadales bacterium | reverse complement strand
TGCATCATAAGCTTTGACCATAGACCACGCCGTGGAAACATACAGCACGCCATCATGGAGCAGCGGCGTGTCTTCCTGACCGCGCGCGGTATCCAGATCGGCTGACCACGCCAGCCCCATTTGCGCCACGTTGCCCGTATTGATCGTATTGAGCGGGGAAAAGCGCTGTTCGCCATAATCGCGGCCATAGCTGAGCCATTCCCCCGCCGGGCTGGCTGCGATATCGGCCGCGGTCACGCCGCCGGCCGCAATCGCCGCACTGCCGCCCAATTGCATCGCGGCCAAAGCAACGCCGCATGCAACGGCAACACCAGCACGCAGACGCGCGCCCAAAGCGGATTTTTTGCGCAAATTGCCCGTCATGGCTGTTCAGACCTCTCCTTTCGCGCCGGGGTTGGGCCCGGTCACGGTGACACCTGTCATGCGTGTGGCGCGCGGGTTTATCCCGTCGCGCATGTTAAGGGATTGATTAAACGCACGCACCCGCTTGAGCAAGTGCCGATGCGGGCAAGCCCATGGAAAATGACCTTTGGCGCCAATTGCCACGCAGCGCAGGACGTCTATTCTGTCCACTGCGAAGCTCTTGGAGACCCCCAACCATGTGCGATGATCTGACCGAAGCCGACAACGCCGCCTATCTTGCCAATCTGTCGGTCAACCGCCGCCGCTTTGCGGTCATGGGCGCCGGTGCTGCGACACTCGCCACCATTCCCGGCTGCATTGCCAAAGTGGCCGACCAGACCCCCGCGCTGGCGGTATCAGGGCGCGTCGTGTCGATCGCCACACCCGATGGGGTAACCGATGCGTGGTTTGTGGCGCCGACCACGGGCAAACATCCCGCAATCATCATGTGGCCCGATATCGCGGGCTTGCGCGACGCTTACAAGACGATGGCCACGCGCTTGGCAGGTGCCGGTTATGCAGTCCTGGCGGTCAATCATTACTACCGCGGCGCAAAGGCGCCAGTGCTCGATTCGCTGATGGCCTGGCGCACACCCGAAGGGCAGGCCAAGCTCAAGCCGCTGATTTCAGCGCTGACTCCAGCAGGAACCATACGCGATGCCAGCGCCTATGTGGCCTGGCTCGACAAGCAGGCCGAAGTTGATACCGCGCGCCGGATCGGCACCAGCGGTTATTGCATGACCGGAGGCTATACCGTGCGTACCGCCGCCGCCGTGCCTGCCCGCGTTGGCGCCGGGGCCTCGTTCCGCGGCGGCGGCCTGGTAGACCCGAAAGCAGGGGCCGATAGCCCGGACGCCTTGCTGGCCAAGACCAATGCCGCATTCCTGTTCGCCATTGCGCAGAATGACGACGCCGGCGCGCCCGGCGACAAAACCGCTTTGAAAGCCGCAGCCGCTGCGGCCGGCCGCCCTGCGGAAATCGAAGTCTATCCGGCACAGCACGGCTGGTGCACGATCGACGCCCCGATTTATGACGAAGTGCAGGCGGAAAAGGCGTGGAGCCGTATGCTGGCCCTGTTCAAAGCCAACCTCTGAACAGCCTCTGCCTGTCTGGCCTTTCCCCTGACGGGGTCGGGCCAGACAGGTTACTTCACCAGTTCGCCACCCTTGATCACATGCACCACGTGTTCCAGCACAGTCACATCCCGGATCGGATCGCCATCGACTGCGATCATGTCGGCATAATGGCCGGGTGACAGCGCACCGACGTCCTTGCCCCAACCAAGCATGTCCGCCGACACCACGGTCGCGGCCTGGATTGCCTGCATCGGGGTCATGCCCCATTGGACCATATATTTGAACTGGCGCGCATTCAGGCCGTGCGGGTAGACCCCGGCATCTGTGCCGAACGACAGCTTGACCCCGGCCTTGACCGCTTTTTGAAAGCCCTGCCGCTGCGCAAGCGTAGTTTCGGTATTTTTACGCATGTAATCATCGGGATAGTGATCACGGCGGCCGACTTCGTCGGTCCAGTCGCCATTGTAGATATCCATGTCGAGGAACACCCCGCGCGCTCTGGCCATGGCAATGCCCTCGTCATCGATCAGACTGGCGTGTTCGATGGCGCGCACGCCGGCACGGATCGCTGCCTTGATCCCTGCTGCGCCGTGGGCATGCGCGGTAACCCATGAACCACGTGCTTGTGCCACCACGACCGCAGCGTGCATCTCATCCTCGGTCAATTCCTGCTGCCCGGCCACGGTACCGATTGCAAAGACCGCACCCGTGGCAATCAGCTTGATCGAATCCGCACCATGCTGGAACAGATAATTGACCTTTTGCGTGACCTCGTTCGGATTGGTGACCACGCCCACGCGCATGTCGTCGGGCACGCGCACATCGGGCGCCACACCGGTCACTTCACCGCCGCCGCCGGGCGCGGTGATATAGGCGCCAACCGCGGCCATGCGCGGGCCGATCACATCGCCGCGATTGATCGCATTGCGCAATTCGACATCACCAAACGCGCGATAACAGCCAACATCGTGAACCGAGGTAAACCCCGCGTATAGCGTGGTGCGCGCATTGCGCGCTCCGACATAGGCAATTTCCATCGCCGAATGCAGCAGCGGCTCGGCCGGATTGCTCGTTTCATCGTTGTCGGCCAGGTGAACATGCATGTCGATCAGACCGGGCAGCACGGTATAACGCGACCAATCGATGACGGTCGCGCCGGCTGGCATAGCCCCATCGGGGAGGATGGCCGAAATGCGGCCTTGTTCGATCCGCAACACGCGTGCGGTTGCGACTGTCCCGCTTTCAGGGTCGACCAGATGGCCCGCGCGCACATAGACCGTTTCGGCGTGTGCCGCCCCGCTCAAAGCCAGCGCAAGCGCTGCGGCGATCATCATCCGCATGGCGAAGTTGGCTCCGCATTCTGCACTTTTACGCCCAGCGCACAGTGCGCACGCAGTACCGCGCCCAGTTGCACCTCTTCATGATAGGAAAACCGCAAAGGGGGATGAGCGAACCAGCCCTCCAGACCATGCGGTTCGGGCCGCAGATCATAGGAGATCGCCATATCGGCCAATTGTTCGGGCCGGGCATTTATCCGATAATGCGCAGACAGCTTGCGCCATTCGCCAGGTGGGTAGTGCATCCCATTGTGTTGCGCGGTATCGGCCACGCGGTGCCAGACCAATGCCGGGGCTGGCACATTTTGCATGGTTCCCGTTTCCGGATCGCTGACCTCGTTCATATCGAGCACATCGCCCGATCGGGTGACATCGCCCACTGCAAGCCGCGAGAACAGGCTATCCAGCACAAACGGGCGCGCAGTATCGTTACGCAAGACCAGTGCATAGACCAGATCGAACGTGTGCCGCCCGTCGGGCAGCCGCCCCAGATCGCGCACATACAACGCGCCTGCGGGATTGTTGCCGGCACTACCCGGCAGTGGCGGCATGGGCGGTCCGCCACGGCCAAACATCAGATGCAGCACCATGGCCGCCACTGCAATCGCGGCCAGCACCACCAAACGCCCGAATGACACAGTCACCCGATCCAGTGATCCGGGAATACCGGTCAAAAACGCGCGCAAGGCCGTACGACGTGCCTTCTTGTCCTGTTTGCTCACACCGAATCCCGATCAACCTGCCCATGCGTACCTTGGCAGAAACCTGGGCATCCGGTCGAGCCCTTCGTCGCTTATATCAAGTCGTGTACAGCGCAGTTGAGTTTACCCAACTTATTCTGCCGGGTTGTATTTCGTTAAAAAGGCATCGAGCTTGTCCAGCCACACCTGTTCGTTGGCGGCAGTGGTAAAACCATGGCCTTCGCCAGGAATGCTGTAAAATTCGTGCACTTTGCCCGCCGCCGTCAGTGCATCATCGTACAGCTTGCTCTGTTTAAGGGGCACACGCGTATCGGCTTCGCCGTGGACGATCAGCACCGGCACTTTCAAACGGTCGATGGTATACAGCGGTGATACGGTTTTCAGATCAAAGGTCTTGTCGCCCTGCAACCGCGCACGCCAGTTTTCGCGGTGCTTTGATCCGTCAAACCGACCCGAATATTTCAGCCATTTGGGCACATCGCTGATACCGGCAAAACTGGCCGCACAGCGATATCGCTCAGGGTTGCGGGTCGCGGCCCAAAGCGCGGCATAGCCACCGTACGAACTGCCGATGACGCAGACCCGCTTGGCATCCACCACGCCCTGCCCGGCCAGCCAGTCCATCCCGTCGTCAAGATCGTCCTGCATGGCGCGGCCCCATTGGCCTTCGGCGGCATCTTCGAAAACTTTGCCAAAACTGCCCGAACCTCGAAACTGCGGTTGCAGCACGACATAACCGCGGTTGGCAAAAAATTGCACTTCCTCGTCAAAGCCGCCTTCGTCGCGCACTCCGAACGGGCCACCATGCGGCAAAATGATCAGCGGCAGATGCTTGGCGGGTCGCCCCACCGGCATAGTCAGATACGCCGCCAATTCCTGACCGTCGCGCGCCTTGTAATGCACATATTTGACCGGCGCGAGTTGTTCGGGGTTCAGGTGCTCGTTGGTTTTGGCGAAGCGGTGCATCGCGCCTTCGGCCTGCTGGTAGAGGTAATACGATCCCGGATCGGTCGCGCTGCTGAGGCTGACCACAAGGATTTCATAATCGCGGCTATGTGCCACCACCCGGGCTTGTCGGTCGCCCCCCACGGCTTTGTCGAGATCGGCCTGAACCTTGGCGAGTTTTTCATCGAACCAGTGCACGCGGTTACGATCATCGGTGTATTGCGCCACTATCAACCGCTGGCCGTCTTCGCTGGAGTCGGCGGAATCGATGTCGCTTCCTTGCGCGGCGTAAACCAGTTTGCCACGTTTGTGCTGGATGAAATCATATTCATAGATCGCCCAGAACGGATTGTCGGCTCCGCGCGCCAGCATATAGCCGGTGTCGCTGCCATTGGTCAGACGCACGACATTGTCGATGGCTGAGTCGTCGTCCTTGTCATCGTTGCCTTTGAGCACAACCTTGAACTTGTCGGCAGCATTGCTGCGATAGACCATCTTCCAGTTGTGCGCGTCCATATAGCCAAAGCCATAGCGCACCACGCCGCTGCTGTCGGCGTACCAGTCCCAGATCCCGTCATAACCGTTGGTAACGCGCTTTGCCCGGTTGTTGGCAATGTCCATCGTCCAGACTTCGGGATAATCGTAAACCGAATCCTGAAACGCCATCAGCAAAGTCTTGCCCTCGGGATCGACCCACAAGACATCGTCGCCTTTTATCCCGGCGATCTGGTGGTCGAGCACATGATCCTTGCCGGTATCGGTATCAAACGCGATCAGTCTTGTGGAATACGCCTCGTCATCAAACCACAGCACAGTCATGCCGATACTGACCAGCAATGTGTGGTTGCCAGCCCAAAAATAACGGACCAAGTCGTGTTTTTTTCCAATGCCCAGAATCTTCGTCTGCGTCTTGCCGGTCAGGTCGGCAATTGCGAGTTTTTCGACCCCCTTGATCGAAAAGCGCGCAGCCATGTGCAAGCCGTCGGGTGACAGCACCGGGTGTCGCAAAAGCGGCTGGGTCGAAAAATCAGTCGTGGAAATACGCGCGGGGATTGCGGGTGCCGCCGTAGCGGGTGCGGCGGCTTGCGCCGCAGGCGTCTCTGCCGCCATGGCAAACCCAGCCTGACAGGCCAATCCCATGGCCACAGCGGTTATCAGACAACCGCAACCCACAAACCCTGTTCTGACCATGCAAGACCCCCCAGCGCCACAGTCCCGGCAACGCTGTCGCGATGAATGTGATACACACCACAAGCCCAGCACAAGTCCAAAATGTTGAAAAACATAGCGCACAACACCGGGAACGTCGCGAATACCATCAAACCCCGGGTATACCGTCGCAGATGCACGCGCCGAGAGACGGC
>CAIPWG010000325.1 GCA_903868655.1 uncultured Sphingomonadales bacterium | reverse complement strand
TTGGACACATCAATCATGTAATTGGTGCCGTGCCCGGCAGAATCGTCGAAGCTGCTGTCAACCACATCAATATGCACGCTGCGGCTTTTGACGTAGTGCCCGCCGCTGCCGGCCTCAAATCGGCTGTTGCGCACGATCACCTGGCCGATGCCGCCGAAATAGACCGAGTGCGCACACGACAGCCCGCGATCACACCGACCCAGCCGGGTGAACGTCGACTGCTCAATCAGCACACTTGCAGCGGGATCATCGCCCGACAGTATCCCCTCCTCGCTGTCGCGAAACCACCCCTGATGCACAACCAGATCACCATGTTCGAGCCGGATGCCCGAGCCATTGCCATCGGCGACACGCATGTTCTGAAAGATCAGCCCTTCGATCCGCGCCGAATGGCCCCGCAGCACCAGCGCAGCCTTTCCTTCGCACAGCGTCGTGTCAAACACCGCTGCTCCGGGCGTAGTGGCAATGAATGTTACATCGCCAGCACTTTGCACTGCGCAATCGTGATACGTTCCGGGCGCGATTGCAATCGTACCACGCTTGTCGCCAATGGCATTGACCGCCGCCTGCAATGTTGCAAACGCCTGGCCGGTCTGGGTCAGCGTAAAGGGCTGGTGCGGGCTATCGGCCAGTGCCGGAACGGTCAAAACCAGCGCGATCGGGGCAAGGCGTTTCATGGTGGCCATGTTGCCCGATCACCGCCCGGCTGTCGATGCTGTGTGCTGCGCCCGGTGTCTCATTCCCGGCCATTGCGCCAGCGCCAGCCGCCGCGGGTCTTGCGCGCAATCAGCGGCAGCATCAGTACGACAAACCCGATCACCACCACCTGATAATATCCCGGATGCGCGGGCAGGAGGACAAATGTCAGCCCGAGCGGAAGGCCAAGCAAAGCCACCAACACCGCCCATCCCTGCCAGGCGATCGGCAAGCCCGCACCATAGCCATAAGTTTTTGGTGCAAACCATGCGCGATCGTCGTCGGTCATCTGCTACCCCTCCACAAAGCCCTGGATCGTCTGCAGGAACGCCTCACCATAAGCATCGCGTTTGCGCGCGCCAACGCCGCTGATTTCAGCCAGCGCGGACAAAGTGGTTGGGCGCAGCGCCGCCATTTCGCGCAAAGTCGAATCGTGGAACACCACATACGGCGGCACACCGGCTTGCTTCGCCAGATCACGGCGGAGTGCGCGCAGCGCATCGAACAGTGGATCATCGCCCGGGTTGCCCGCAGGCGCTGCCGCACTCTTGCGCCGCCGGGCTGTTCGTTCGGGTTTGTCGGGCGTATCGCGGATGATGAGATCAACCGTGGCATCACCTTTCAGGATAACCCGTGCATCGCCGCCCAGCATCAGCCCGCCATGTTCGGTCTGCACCAGCGCGCCGCGCGCCTGCAACGCACGGCTGACCGGACGGATCAGCGCGGCCTCTTCGGCATCGACAATGCCGAAGACCGATAGCTGTTCATGCCCGCGCGACAGCACGCGTTCGTCAGAGGCGCCGATGAGCACTTTTTCGACATGTCCCAGCCCGAACGATTGTCCGGTGCGATAGACCGCCGACAACAATTTCTGCGCCAATTGCGTTACATCGGTCACCGCCGGGCGATGCAGGCAATTGTCGCAATTGCCGCAAGCCGCAGGCGGATCTTCGCCAAAATGGCGCAGCAGGATGGCTCGGCGGCACTCGGCGGTTTCGACCAGACTGGCCAGCGTATCGAGACGGGTACGTTCGCCGCTTTGACGGGTTTCGTCGAGTTCACCCAGCCGCGCCCGTGCGCGTGCAAAATCATCCGCGCCCCACAGCATCACCGCCACTGCCGGATCGCCGTCGCGCCCGGCGCGGCCGGTTTCCTGATAATAGCTTTCAATCGATTTGGGCAGCGCGGCATGGGCGACAAACCGCACATCGGGTTTGTCGATACCCATGCCGAACGCGACCGTGGCGACCATCACCATGTCTTCGGATGCAACAAACGCCGACTGGTTGGCGGCACGCACGTCGGGGGCAAGGCCGGCATGATACGGCAGCACGCTACGCCCGGTGGCCGCAAGTTGATCGGCCAGTTTTTCCACCCCGGCGCGGGTCGGGGCATAAACAATACCCGGCCCCGGCTGTTCGCCCAGCAACCGGGTCAATTGGCGCAACGGTGTGTCGCGCGGGGTGACGGTGTAGCGGATATTGGGCCGATCGAACCCCGCGATAACCAGGCCGTCATGCGCAATGCCCAACTGATCCATGATATCGGCACGGGTATGCGCATCCGCCGTGGCGGTCAGTGCCAACCGGGGCACGTGGGCAAACATGTCGAGCAAAGGCCGCAACAACCGATAATCGGGGCGGAAATCGTGCCCCCATTCAGACACGCAATGCGCCTCATCAATCGCGAACAGTGCAATCGGAGCGGTGGTCAACATTTCGCGAAAATGCGGCTGGCTGGCGCGTTCTGGCGCGACATACAACAAATCGAGATCGCCTGTGCGAAACCGCTCAATTGTCTGGCCACGATCCATGTCCGCACTCGTCAGCGTGGCAGCGCGAATGCCATTGGCCGTGGCCGCTCGCAACTGGTCGTGCATCAATGCAATCAACGGCGACACCACCACGCAAGTGCCCGGCAGCATAACCGCAGGCAATTGATAGGTCAGCGATTTGCCCGCACCGGTGGGCATCACCGCCAGAGTGGATTGCCCGGCCAGCACGCGTGCCAGCACATCCTCCTGCACCCCGCGAAACGACGGAAATCCAAAGATGCGCGCCAATTCGGCGCGGGCCATTGCCAGATCGGGGCGGGACAGGGAATTCAGCGCGGTCACCGCAACGCTATGCCAGATAGAGGCCGCAAGTGGCAGCCTTTCGCACCGAAATCAGAGCATTTTACTGCGGAGA
>CAIPWG010000324.1 GCA_903868655.1 uncultured Sphingomonadales bacterium | reverse complement strand
GCGCGCGGATTTTACGAAAAGCTCGGCTTTGCTCTTTTCGGCACGCTGGAAGACTATCCGAAAGGCCAGCGTCGCTTTTTCCTGCAAAAACGGCTGTAACGCGTTATCCGTTTTCACGCATGATGCGGGCTTTGTCGCGCTGCCAATCGCGGTCTTTGGCGGTGGCGCGCTTGTCGGCGTTGTTTTTGCCGCGTGCCAATGCAAGTTCGACTTTGGCGCGACCGCGGCTGTTGAAATAGATCATCAGCGGCACCAACGTCATGCCCTTACGTTCGACCGCACCGTGAAACTTTGCGATCTCGCGCTCTTTCAGCAACAGCTTGCGTACACGCTTGGGCTCATGGTTATACCGATTGCCATGGCTGAATTCGGGAATGTTCGAATTGATAAGCCAAACCTCGCCGTTTTTCACTTCGGCATAGCTCTCGGCGATCGACCCCTGGCCAAACCGCAACGATTTGACTTCGGTCCCGGTTAGCGCGATCCCTGCTTCGTAAATGTCGTCGATAAAATATTCGAACCGAGCCCGTCGGTTTTCCGCAAGGATCTTTTTTTTGTCGAATTCGAGGGGAGTGGGGCGCGCCATGGTTGACGCGCATGTAGGGCGGCTTTCACAAAATTGCAAAGGCGCAGGGCGCAGCCCCCTTTCAGGGAATGCCGCGCGCAATCAGGAATGTTTTGTTTCCATAGCTTTGACGAGGGTAGTTCATGCAACTCGACAACACGATTGCGCTCATCACCGGGGCGGCCAGCGGTATCGGCTTTGGCATTGCCCGCCGTTTTGCCGCCGCCGGAAGCTGCGTGGCGATTGCCGATGTGCGGAGCGACGCGGCACAAGCTGCCGCAGCTGCGATCAATGCCGATTACCCTGGCAGGGCCATGGCATTGGCGATGGATGTCTGTAGCGAAGAGGCGGTGATCGCCGGCGTTGCTCACGTGATCGAACGCTGGGGCACGATCGACGTGCTGGTATCCAACGCCGGGATCCAGATCGTCAATCCGGTCGAAGCCTTCGCCTTTGCCGACTGGAAGAAAATGCTGGCGATCCACCTCGATGGCGCTTTCCTGACCAGCAAGGCGGTCCTGCCTCACATGTACAAACAAGGTCGCGGTACGATCCTGTTTATGGGGTCGGTCCATTCGAAAGAAGCGTCACCGCTGAAAAGCGCCTATGTCACGGCCAAACATGGCCTGCTCGGCCTGTCACGGGTGATCGCCAAGGAAGGCGGCGGCAGGGGGCGTGCGCAGCAATGTCATCTGTCCCGGTTTTGTCCGCACTGCGTTGGTTGACAGACAAATACCGGAACAGGCCCGCGAACTGGGCATCAGCGAGGATGAGGTGATCAAAAAGGTCATGCTGGGGCAGACGGTCGATGGCGAATTTACCACGATCGAAGATGTTGCCGAAGTGGCGCTGTTTTTCGCGGCGTTTCCCAGCAATGCCCTGACGGGCCAATCGCTCACCGCCAGCCACGGCTGGTCAATGACCTGATCTGCGCGTTCAAAGCAGCCCAGCGTGAACCAGCGCAGCATCGACTGCATTGCGGGCTGTTTCATTGCAACCCACCAGCGGCAGACGCAATTCGTCGGTAATCCAGTCGTGCACACGGGTCAGCGCATATTTGAGCGGCGCGGGTGACGCATCTTCGAACATCGCGTAGTGCAACGGATAGAGCCGGTCGTTCAGCTCGCGCGCCAGCACAACATCGTTGGCGGCGCAGGCGCTTTGAAAATCGGCGCAGAGCCGCGGCGCAACATTGGCAGTGACCGAAATGCAGCCCACCGCACCCGCCGCATTGGCCGGCAATGCCAATTCATCATCACCTGACAGCTGGCAGAAATGCTTGCCGATGCCCATGCGATGGTCGGTCACGCGCGACAAATCGCCGCTGGCATCTTTAATACCCACGATCCGGTCGGGAAACCGCCGGGCCAATTCGATGACGGTTTCGGGCTGAATATCGGTCACCGTGCGCCCGGGCACATTGTAGACGATGATCGGCATATCGATATTTTCGGCCAAATAGCTGAAATGCGCCAACAACCCTTCCTGGCTTGGCCGGTTGTAATAGGGCGCGACGCATAGCGCGGCCGCCGCGCCGCACTTTTTGGAAAAGGTCATGTGCAACAGCGCATTCATCGTGTCGTTGCTGCCGCAACCGGCGATCACCGGCACGCGTCCGGCGGCCTGTTCCACACAGACTTCGATCACCCGGTGATGTTCGGCATTCGACAGCGTGGAATTTTCACCTGTCGTGCCGCAAGGCACCAAGGCCGATGATCCATTCTCGATCTGCCAGTCGACCAGCCGCCGAAAGGCCTTCTCATCCAACGCCCCGTCGCGAAAAGGTGTTACCAGGGCTGGAATGGAGCCGGAAAACATGGACTTTGTTCCTCAACTTGGGGCATGGTTACGTGGTCGGCCAAAACGGTCCGTCGGTCATCACTTCGTCTGATAGGGAGACGCCCCCCCCAATGTCCAGCACGGACATGCATACCACGCCCAGGCCCAACGGCTGGCGCAAAGCCCGCATGCTCGTGCAGCGGTTGGCCCGCACACCGCG
>CAIPWG010000323.1 GCA_903868655.1 uncultured Sphingomonadales bacterium | reverse complement strand
CGAACGATGATCGTGGCAAAATCAAAAAAGGGCGCAGCCAGTGGCCACGCCCTTTTTTTGAGGCCGCAATGCGGAATGCCGTGATTACTTTGGTGCGAGCACCATGAGCATCTGACGGCCTTCCATACGCGGAAAGGCCTCGACTTTGGCAATCTCGGCCACATCGTCTTGCACGCGCCGCAGCAGGTTCATACCCAACTGCTGGTGCGACAGTTCACGACCACGGAAGCGCAAAGTGATCTTCACTTTGTCACCATCGTCGATGAAGCGATGCACGTTCTTCATCTTGGTATCGTAATCGTGGTCGTCGATGTTGGGACGCATCTTGATCTCTTTGATCTCCTGCGTCTTCTGGCTCTTGCGGGCGAGGTTGGCCTTTTTCTGGGCTTCGTAACGGAACTTGCCAACATCCAGGAATTTGCACACCGGCGGGTCGGCGTTCGGCGAGACTTCGACAAGGTCAAGACCGACCTCGGCTGCCTGCTCGATCGCTTCGCGGGTGTACATCACGCCCAGGTTTTCGCCGTTCTCATCAATCACGCGCACTTTGGGCACGTTGATCATCTGATTGAAGCGGGGCCCGCTCTTGACGGGGGGCGCCATCATGCGCCGGGGAGGGGGAGCTATCTTCGGTTCTCCTGTTGTTCAAGGGAGCGCTCATACCACAACGCGCCAACAGTTAAAGGGCCAAGCGCAAGCAAATTTTGCATGAAAATCAGGCTGGCACGCCCCACAGGGCAAACCGGGCGATGCGCCCGGCCGCAGGTACCAGCGCTTCAGCCTTGCGCGCAGGCGCAATGGCAGCGCGAATGGCAGGGGAATCGGCATCGAGTCCGCCGGTCAGCGTGCCGAATGCGGGCAAGATCATGCGGGTCTTGGTCGCGACCACGCACGCGCGGCGAATCGTGCGGCCACGCACCCCGACGCGCAGGCGCGGGTGAAAATGACCCGACAGTTCGGGCTGTGTTTCGCCGGGCACAGCCTCGTGCCGCAAAATGATTCCGGCCACAGTGGTTTCGACCAGATGCGTGCCGGGCAGCGCCGCGGACGTGGGTGCAGGCCCCTTGGTATCGTGGTTGCCGGTGATCCATACCCAGTCGGTGGCGCGGGTGAGCGCGGCCAGCATCCCGGTCGCATGCGGATCGAGCCGGTCAGGCCCTTCGGCATCGTGAAAGTTGTCGCCCAGACAGAACACGCGCCGCGCGCCGGTCAGCCGCAAGGCGTGCGCCAGCCGTTCGAGTGTTTCGCGGCTGTCATAAGGCGGCAGCATCTGGCCACTGCGCGCAAAGAAACTGGCTTTTTCCAGATGGAGATCCGCCACCAGCAAGGCGTTTTGTTCGACCCAATAGAGCGCACGCAGGGCGTCACCGTCTGTACCCAGACAGAACTCCTGATTTTGGAAATCATATGATGCGAACGAAACGGGAACCATGATCTTCCCTTGCCGTATGGCTCTTGCCTTGGCAAGTGCCGCAGGAACAAGGGGTTTGCATGACTGAAACACCATCTGCCGACTGGACCGATTCTACTGCGCGCGCGCGTGCGTGGTTTGAAGAATTGCGGGACCGGATTTGTGCCACGTTCGAAGCGATCGAGCGCGAAGCCGGCAGCGACGCGTCGTTTGCCTATACGCCGTGGCAGCGTGACGCCGCCGATGGACATGGCGGTGGCGGCGTTCAGGGGCTGATGAAAGGCAAAGTATTTGAAAAAGTCGGCGTGAATGTGTCGACCGTGGGTGGCGCGTTCAGCCCCGATTTTGCGCATACGATCAATGGCGCCGATGCGCAAAATCCCGGTTTCACCGCGACCGGGATCAGTCTGGTGGCGCATATGGCCAATCCGCATGTGCCCGCAGTGCATATGAACACGCGGTTTTTGACCACGCAAAAGGCGTGGTTTGGCGGCGGTGGCGATCTCAATCCGCCAATTCCTTATGACGATGACACCGCGGATTTTCATGCGACGTACAAGGCAGCATGCGATGCGCATGATCCGGCCTACTATCCCAAATTCAAAGCCTGGGCGGATGACTATTTCTACATTCCCCATCGCAAGGTTCATCGCGGCGTCGGGGGAATTTTTTACGACCACCTCGAATGCGCCGATGCAGCCGGGTTTGAAGCCAACTTTGCCTTTACCCGTGCGGTGGGACAGGCCTTTCTTGACGTCTATCCTGGTCTCGTGCGCCGGCGCATGGCAATGGACTGGACCGCGCAAGACAAGGCCCGGCAGTTGGCATGGCGCGGGCGTTATGCCGAATTCAATCTGGTTTATGACCGGGGCACGCTGTTTGGGCTGAAGACCGGGGGCAACATTGACGCCATTTTGATGAGCCTGCCGCCAGAGGCAACCTGGGCCTGATGGCGATTGCCCACGATGGCGCCGCGGCTTTACCGCACGGATTTCACGCGGTGACTGCCGGCGATCTTGCGGTGGTTGTGACAGCGCTGGAAATGACGACACTGCCTGAAGCGTTGCGCCGCCCGGG